>JAEUJL010000467.1 GCA_016794835.1 Gemmatimonadota bacterium
CGCGACCATGCCTGGTTTGTCGGCATGGCGCCCCAGGACGATCCCAAGATCGTCGTCGCCGTCATGCTCTGGCAGGGTGAGCACGGCTACGCCGCCGCGCGCATCGCGTCGAAGATCATCTCGCACTTCTTCAAGCGCCCCGCCATCGAGCCGGCCAACGTGGTGGGCAATTGATCAAGCGCGTCGTCGCCGACTATCCGCTCGCGCTCCTCGCCCTGCTCCTCACGGCGTACGGCGTGGCGATGGTCTACTCGGCCGGGCAGACCGACGCGCAGATCCCGGCCGACATGAATGCGTGGCAGCGCCAGCTCATGTGGCTCGGCGCCGGACTGGTGATGGCCTTCGCCGTTTCCCGGGCGAGCGTCCGGTTCCTGGAGTGGGTCACGGTCCCGGCGTATACGCTGGCGATCATCCTGCTCCTCATCACCCTCGCGTTCGGGTCGGGCGCCGGGACGGCGAAGAGCATGAGCGGATGGCTGACGATTGGCGGGGTGCGACTCGGTCAACCGTCGGAGCTGGCCAAGGTTGCCGTGGTGTTGATGCTGGCCCGGTTGTTCGCCTCGCGGCGCGAGGCGCCGAAGTCGCTCGTTGACCTCATCGTGCCGGCGATTGCCGTCCTCGTGCCGTGGGTCCTCGTCATGGCGCAGCCCGACCTCGGGACGGGGATGGTGTTCGTCGGGATCTTCTTCGGGATGATGTTCTGGGCGGGCACGTCGTGGCCCTTGCTCCTGCTGGTCGCCAGCCCGGCCGTCTCGCTCATTCTCGCCTTCAGCACCGGACTGTGGGGGGCGTGGTTCCTGTTGCTCATTGCCCTCGTCCTCTGGTTCAAGCCGTATGTGGTCGAGGGCGTGGTGTTGATCGTGGCGAACGTGGTCATGGGCGTTGCGGCCCCCGTGCTCTGGGACAACCTCAAGCCCCACCAGCAGAGTCGCATCCTCGTCTTCATCGATCCGCAGCAGGATCCCAAGCGCACCGGCTACCACGTGATCCAGTCGCAGATCGCGATCGGCTCCGGCGGGCTCACGGGACGCGGATACCTCGAGGGCACACAGAAGGAGGGCGCCTTTCTCCCGGCGCAGACCACCGACTTCATCTTCGCCGTACTCGGCGAGGAGCTGGGATTCCTCGGTGTCTCGGCGGCGTTACTCCTGTTCGTCTTCCTGTTCCTCAGGGTCATTCGGGTCGCCGCCCGGGCCAATGACGGATTCAGTTCGTTGGTCGCCTTCGGCCTGCTCTCGAGTTGGTTCGTGCATGTCGTTGTTAACGTCGGGATGACGCTGAACCTCATGCCGATCACCGGGATCCCCCTGCCGTTCTTCTCGTATGGGGGATCCTTCATGTTGTCGTGTTGGCTGGCGGTGGGGATCCTCGTCCGCGTGTCGGCCGAGGGGCGCGGGGAGGCCGACGCCCTCCCCATCGGGCTGCGGCGCTAAATCGCCCCCGATCCTACCGCCCGGTCACGACCGGCCTCATTTTCCCGGTATGGCTTGGTTCCGCAAGGAGAAAAAGACCCGCCCCCCGCGCCGCGAGCGCCTCGAGATCCCGCCGGACGTGTGGGAGAAGTGCGAGGCGTGCGGGCACACGGATATCCGGGAGAAGTTCGTTCGGGCCTTCAATGTCTGCCCGAACTGTGACTATCACCGGCGGATCCGCGCCCTCGACTACGTCCAGCTCCTCATGGACGACGCGTCCTGGGAAGAGACGGACGCCGACGTGCGCTCGACCGACCCGCTGGGATTTCCCGACTACCAGGCCCGCCTCAAGAAGGCCCGCACCACCGCGGGCGAGATGGATGCGATCCTCACGGTCGCCGGCAAGCTGGGTGAGATGCCGGTCAACCTCGGGGTCATGGATTTCGCCTTCATGGGCGGCTCGATGGGTTCGGTGGTCGGCGAGAAGATCGCGCGGCTGGCCACGCGCTCGCTGGAGCGCAAGCATCCGCTGATCGTCGTTTCCGCCTCGGGTGGGGCCCGCATGCAGGAAGGGGTGCTCTCGCTCATGCAGATGGGGAAGGTCTCGGCCGTCCTCTCACAGCTCGCCGACCGGCGCATTCCGTACGTGTCGGTGTTGACCAACCCGACCACGGGCGGGGTAAGCGCGAGCTACGCCATGCTTGGGGACGCGATCCTGGCGGAACCCGGGGCGGTGATCGGGTTCGCCGGGCCGCGGGTGATCAAGCAGACCCTGGGGCAGGACCTCCCCGAGGGGTTCCAGACGGCGGAGTTCCTGCTGGACCACGGGATGCTGGACCTCGTGTCCCATCGCAAGGACCTCAAGCAGACCCTGGGCCGACTGCTGCGCCACATGAGTGGCAAACCCGCGGCAGCAGGATGGGCGACGACCTGACGTCCTATCGCCAGGCCCTCGACGCGCTCTTCGCCCGGACCACCGGGGTCAGCAAGTTCGGACTCGAGCGCACCGACGCCTTCCTGGCCAGGCTCGGCCGCCCGCACCTGGCGCTCCCCGTGCTGCATGTGGCGGGCACGAACGGGAAGGGCAGTGCCTGCGCCACCATGGACGCGGTGTTGCGCGCTGGGGGCCACCGGGTCGGGCGCTACACGTCGCCGCACCTGGTCGACTTTCGCGAGCGCTTCCTGGTCGATGGCCGCCCGATCGACCCGGCCTGGGTGGTCGCGTTCCTCGAGCAATGGACGCCGACGGTCGAGTCGTTAGGCGTCACCTTCTTCGAGGCCACGACGGCGATGGCCTTTGCCTGGTTCGTGCACCAGGAAGTGGATGTCGCCGTCATCGAGACGGGACTCGGTGGGCGCCTCGACTCCACGAACGTCGTCGCCCCGCGCGTGGCCACCGTGACGTCCATCGGCATCGACCACGTGGAACAGCTTGGCCCCACCCGGGAACTGATCGCCGCCGAGAAAGCGGGCATCTTCAAGTCGGGAGCACCCGCCGTGATCGGCGAGCCTGACGCACACGTCGCGAGGCTCCTGGCCGACCTGGCGCGCGCACGCGGCGCGTCCCGGGTGGTTGACCTGTGGCGGGAGACGCCGCCCCAGGAGATCGAGACCGGGGGACGGGGAACGGCATTCACCCTGGAGCTGCCGGATGGCCGCCGGCGTGTGCACACGCCACTCGCTGGCGTGCACCAGGCATCCAACTGCGCGGTGGCCCTGCGAACGGTGGAATCTGCCGGCGACCGCTGGTGGCCCGGATGGGAGATCGCGTGTGCCGCGCTGGACCATGTGACCCTCCCGGGCCGGTTCCAGCAGGTGGGGCGCTGGATCTTTGACGTCGCGCATAACGCGGATGGAGCCGCCGTGCTCGCCTCCACCTTGCGCTCGGTCCCCGGTGAACCCGCCACCGCGCTGCTCTGCGTGCTGGGGGACAAGGACTGGCGCGGGATCATGGCCGCACTGGCGCCGGCGGTCGCCGGCTTCATCCTCACCAACGCACCGACCGCCCCCGCGAGCCGCGCCTGGCATCTCGACGAGGCGGTCGCCTATGCCCGCGCCGAGGGATGGACGGTCGAGTCAGTTCCGGACTTTGATGCGGCCCTGCGTCACGCGACTGATCGAGGCGGCCGGACCGTGGTGACAGGGTCGTTTCACACCGTGGGCGACGCCATGGATCGCTTGCACGTAAGTCCTCTTGGGAACTAGGTTTAGCGCATGTCAGCAGGGGCTTTACCAGGGTTCAGAGACTTCTATCCCGAGACGTTTGCGCAGCGGTCATGGCTCTTCGACCACTGGCGCGAGGCTGCTCGGGGTTTCGGGTTCGTCGAGTACGATGGCCCGCCGCTGGAGCCCCTCGACCTGTACACCCGCAAGAGCGGCGACGAGATCGTCGGCCAGCTCTACAACTTCACGGACAAGGGTGGCCGTGAGATCTCGCTAAGGCCCGAGATGACCCCGACGGTGGCCCGGATGGTCGCCGCCCGTGCGAACGCGCTGCGCAAGCCGGTCCGGTGGTTCTCGATGCCGCAGCTGTTCCGCTATGAGCGCCAGCAGAAGGGGCGCCTGCGCGAGCACTTCCAGCTCAACGTCGACATCTTCGGGGAGGCCGACGTCGCGGCCGATGCGGAACTGCTCGCCGTGGCGTGCACCGTCATGCGACGCGTGGGGCTCGGGCCCGATGACGTGAAGGCGCGCGTCTCCGACCGTCGCCTCCTGGCCGCCGTCCTGCATGGACTCGGGATCGCGGAGGCGGCGACCCCCGCCGTGTTCGCCGCCGTCGACAAGATCGGCCGCGATGACGATGCCGCCCTGGTGAAGCGGATGCGCGACGCCGGGGTGGAGGCGGAGGTGGCCGGGCGCGTCCTCGACACGGTGCGGGCCTCCGACTTCGACGCGCTGGCGAGGGATTTCGCCGGCAACGCCGATGTGGAGGCAGCCCTCGCGCGCTTCGCCGAGTACCGCGCGCTCCTGGACGCCCACGGGGTGCTCGAGTACCTGCAGCTGGACCTCGGGATCGTTCGCGGTTTGGCCTACTACACGGGGATCGTCTTCGAGTTGTTCGATGCCCGGGGGGAGTTCCGCGCCATTTGCGGCGGCGGCCGATACGACAACCTGCTCAAGGCGTTAGGCGGTGTCGACATGCCGGCCCTCGGCTTCGGCATGGGCGACGTGGTGCTCGGTGAGCTGATCGTCTCGCGCCTCGCCCCGGGGGAAACGCCCCCGTGGGCCAGCGCCAACGCCCCTGATATCTGGCTCGCGGCCCCCGAGGGCGAACCGCTGGCAGGCACGATTCGCGCGGCGCGCGCCCTGAGGGAATGCGGGCTGCGTGTGGAGTACCCGCTGCGCCCCATGTCGTCGAGCAAGCAGCGCAAGGCGGCCTGGTCGTCGGCCGCACGCTACCTGCTGGAACCGGAGGGTGCGTCCGCCGATCGGCAGTATCGCGTCAAGGCGGTCGCCGAACGCGCCACCCCGCAGGGCCAGGGGCTCGCGCAACAGTTCGAGGGGCGGACCGCCACGATCGAGGAGATCGTCGCCGCCTGGCGGACGGGCGTCGGCGGTGCAACGGATCGACCGTGACGAGCTGTCGTTCGTTCCGGCGCCTGCGCCGCCCTGCTTTCCTGCTTAACGCCCCCCTGACCAAGCCAACGAATGTCTGACAAGGCCCTGACCACCCGTGCTGCCGACTTCAGCGCGTGGTATAACGAGCTGGTGCTCCGCGCCGAACTCGCGGACTACTCGCCCGTCCGCGGCTGCATGGTGATCCGCCCGAACGGGTACGGGATCTGGGAACGCATGCAACGGGCGCTGGATGACATGTTCAAGGCCACGGGCCACCGGAACGCCTACTTCCCGCTGTTCATCCCCGAGAGCTTCCTGCACAAGGAAGCGGAACACGTCGAGGGGTTCGCCCCGGAGGCCGCGGTCGTCACCCACGGGGGTGGCAAGAAGCTCGAGGAGCCGCTCGTCGTGCGGCCGACCTCCGAGACGATCATCTACTCGATGTTTGCCAAGTGGGTCCAGAGCTATCGCGACCTGCCCATCCTCATGAACCAGTGGGCCAACGTGGTCCGGTGGGAAATGCGGACCCGGCTCTTCCTGCGCACCCTGGAGTTCCTGTGGCAGGAGGGACATACGGCCCACGCGACGCACGACGAGGCCGAGGCGGAGGCGCGCCAGATGCTCGGCGTCTATCGCACGTTCATGGAAGAGTGGATGGCGATGCCGGTGGTCACCGGCCTCAAGACACCAGCCGAGAAGTTCGCCGGGGCCCTCCGCACGTATTCGTGCGAGGCGATGATGCAGGACAACAAGGCGCTGCAGGCCGGCACCTCGCACAACCTCGGCCAGAACTTCGCCAAGGCCTTTGACCTCAAGTTCCAGTCCGAGTCCGGCAGCATCGAGTACGCGTGGAACACCAGCTGGGGCGTGTCGACGCGCATGATCGGCGGGTTGGTCATGACGCACGGCGATGACACCGGCCTCCGCATTCCACCACGGCTGGCGCCAATCGAGGTCGTGATCGTGCCGATCTGGAAGTCCGACGAAGAGCGCAGCCGCCTGCTCGAGGCCGCGCAGCGACTGAAGGCCGACCTGACCGGCTGGGGAGGACGCGGCGAGGACCGGATTCGCGTGCACGTGGATGCGCGCGAGGGGATCAAGCCCGGCGCCAAGTACTACGAGTGGGAGTTGCAGGGGATCCCGCTGCGCATTGAGCTGGGACCGCGCGACCTCGCCAACCAGGCCTGCATGACGGCCCGTCGCGATACGCGCGTGAAGGCCGTGCTCCCGATGGAAGGGATCGCGCCGGCGGTCGCCGAGCTGTTGCACACGATCCAGCGTGACATGCTCCACGCGGCGCGCGAGCGGCGTGAGGCCAACTCGGTGCGCGAGGCGATCAGCTACGACCGATTCCGGGAGCTGATCGAGGGCGAGGGCGCATTCGTCTACGCCGGGTGGAATGGGGACCCCGCCGTGGAGGCCAAGGTGAAGGAGGAGACCAAGGCGACGATCCGCTGCATCCCGGAGCCCGAGTTCCGCACCCCGGATGGCCCCGCGCGTTGCCTGGTGACCGGAGAGCCGGCGCAACACCAGGTGGTCTGGGCCCGAGCGTATTGATGCGAACGCCCCTCCTGGCGGTCGATGGCGTCCTGCACCTTGATGGGGTCTCGCTCGAGGCGCTCGCGTCGGCGGCGGACACGCCAGCCTACGTCTACAGTGCCTCCACCATCAGTACGCGATATCGGGAGCTGACGGAGACCCTCGCGGCGGTGCCACACCACGTGCACTACGCGTGCAAGGCCAATGCCTCGCTGGGGATCCTGGCCGCACTGCGTGCCCTTGGCGCCGGCGTGGACGTGGTCTCTGGCGGCGAGTTGTACCGCGCCCAGCAAGCCGGCTTCGCTCCGGCAGGCATCATCTTTGGCGGGGTGGGGAAGTCCCGGCGGGAGCTCGAGGCGGCCGTGGCGGCGCAGGTCAACATCATCACCGTCGAGTCGGAAGCGGAGCTGCGCGAGATTAGTGCGATTGCCAGTGCCCAGGGAACACGCGCCCGGATCGGCGTTCGCGTCAACCCGGAAGTCGCGGTCGACAGCGTGCACGCCTACATCAAGACAGGGCAGAAGGGCGACAAGTTCGGCGTCCCCTGGGACGAGGCGGAGCGCGTGGCACACCTCGCGCACACCCTGCCGGCCGTGACCCTGGTCGCCGTCGGCATGCACATCGGGTCCCAGCTCACCAACCTCGCGCCCCTGGCCGACGGCCTGCAACGGCTGGAATCGCTGGTGGGTCGCCTGCGCGCCGCCGGTGTCACGACGCTGGAGTTCCTGGATATCGGTGGCGGGCTGTATGTCCCGTACAACGACGAGCCGGCGGCCGACCTGGCCGGGTATGCGGCCATCGTCGTCCCGGCACTCCAGCGCATCGGGCTGACGCTCATCGTTGAGCCGGGACGCTTTCTCGTTGCCGAGGCCGGTGTGCTCCTCACCCGGGTGCTGTACCGCAAGCGGACCGGGGGACGCGACGTGCTGGTGACGGACGCCGGGATGAGTGACCTCCTGCGACCGTCGCACTACGACGCCTATCACCGGATCCTGGCGGTCCGGCCGCGCGCGAACCAGGCCACGCTCGACGTGGTGGGCCCCATCTGCGAGAGTGGGGACTTCCTTGCGCTGGACCGCGCCATGGAAGACGTTGGCGCGGGCGAACTCCTCGTCCTGTGCACGACCGGTGCCTACGGCTCGTGCATGGCGTCGAACTACAATTCACGGACCCGAGCCTGCGAGGTGATGGTGCGCGAGGGACAGTGGACCGTGATCACCGAACGCGAGACCTACGCGGATCTCGTGCGGCGCGAGACCGTCACCCCCCAGTGGAGGACGCAGGCATGAAGGTCGGACTCCTGTCGGACACCCACGACCGCATCCCGGCGGTCCGCTCGCTCCTCAAGTACATGCAGGAGCACGGGGTCAACCTGGTCCTGCATGCCGGCGACTTCTGCGCCCCGTTCTCGCTGCGCCCGTTCGTCGAGATGAGCATGCCGCTCATCGGCGTCTTTGGCCGCAACGATGGCGATCGGGAAGGCCTCCGGGCGTACGCCCAACAGGGGGTCGGGATCGAGCTGTTCGAGTCGCCGCACTCGCTGGAACTGGGCGGGCAGCGCATCCTGATGGTGCACGACCTGAACGAGGTGAACGACCGCTCGATTGCCGGCCATGGCATCGTGGTGCACGGCTTCACGCATCGCGAGGAGATGAAGGATCGCGGCGACACACTCATCGTGAATCCCGGTGAGGGCTGCGGCTGGCTGAACGGAGAGCCGAGCGGCGCCATCCTGGACCTGGAGACGCGCCAACTGCAGTTCTTCAAGCTGCGCCACACTGACACCTACACGCCGGACACGCCGTGAGCACTCCGACGGACCGAATCCTGATCCTCGATTGCGGGTCGCAGTTCACCCAGCTGATTGCCCGCCGCGTGCGCGAGGCGCGCGTGTATTCGGAGATCCATCCGCCCCGCTCGCTGGCCTGGATCCAGGAGTGGAAGCCCACCGGGATCATCCTCTCGGGCGGCCCGTCGTCGGTGTACGAGGACGGCGCGCCGACCTTCGATCCCGGCATCCTCGACGTGGCCCCGGTGCTTGGCGTCTGCTACGGGATGCAGTGGATCGCGCATGCGGTGGGCGGTGAGGTGAAGGCGGGCGGACGGCGGGAGTACGGCCGCGCGGACGTCACGATCCTCGAGGCGGCGGGCGTGTTCGGCGGCTTTGCGCCGCACGAGCGCACGCAGGTGTGGATGAGCCACGGCGATCACGTGGAGAGCGTCCCGCCAGGGTTCCTCGTCACGGCCGCCAGCGAGGACAACCCCGTGGTCGCGATGCGCCACGAGACGCGCCCCATTCACGGCGTGCAGTTCCACGCCGAGGTGATGCACACCACGCGCGGCGCGGAGGTGATCGCGAACTTCCTGTTCGATGTGTGCCATTGCGCCCCGTCGTGGACGCCGGGGCACTTCATCGAGGAGGAGGTGGCTCGCATCAAGGCCCTGGTGGGCGACAAGCACGTGATCTGTGGACTCTCGGGCGGCGTCGACTCGTCGGTCGCGGCAGCCCTCGTGCACCGGGCGATCGGCGACCAGCTCACCTGCATCTTCGTCGACACCGGGTTGTTGCGACAGAACGAGCGCGAGCAGGTGGAACACATGTTCGGCTCGCACATGGGGATGAAGCTGGTGACGGTGCGTGCGGAATCCCGCTTCCTCACCGCGCTGGCCGGTGTCGAGGATCCGGAGCGCAAGCGCAAGATCATCGGGCACACCTTCATCGACGTCTTCGAGGATGCGGCGGCCGAGGCCGGGCAGGATGCCGCCTTCCTGGTGCAGGGGACGCTCTACCCGGACGTGATCGAGTCGGTCTCGGCCAAGGGTGGCCCCAGCGCGACGATCAAGACGCACCACAATGTGGGTGGGCTCAAGCCCGACATGAAGTTTGCGCTCATCGAGCCGTTGCGCGAGCTGTTCAAGGACGAAGTCCGCAACGTGGGGCGTGAGCTCGGGCTGCCCGAGGAGATGGTCGGGCGCCATCCCTTCCCGGGTCCCGGCCTCGCGATTCGCGTGCTCAGCGACGTGACCGAGGAGAAGCTCGCGGTCCTCCGCCAGGCGGACGCGATCTACCTCGAGGAGATCCGCAGCGCGGGCCTGTACGGCGACATCTGGCAGGCATTCGCGGTGTTGTTGCCGGTGCGCAGCGTCGGGGTGATGGGCGACTATCGCACCTACGAGAACGTCGTCGGCCTGCGCGCCGTCACGAGCACCGACGGGATGACGGCGGACTGGTTCCCGTTCCCGCCGGAGGTGCTTGGCCGCATGTCCAATCGCATCATCAACGAGGTCAAGGGCGTGAACCGCGTGGTGTACGACGTGTCGTCCAAGCCGCCGGCGACGATCGAGTGGGAGTAGCGGGGTGAGCGCTGGCGCCCTGCGGGTGCCGACGCGGCGGGAACTCGTCGATGTCGCACGCCTCGCGGGACCCATCGTGCTCGTCCAACTCGGGTTGATGAGCATGGGGACCGTGGACACCATCATGCTCGGCCGGGTGTCCCCGACCGCCATGGCGGGTGGTGCGTTAGGCAACTGGCACTGGCTCCTCGTGACAATGATCGGGCAGGGCGCCATCCAGGCGATCGACCCCCTGGTCTCGCAGGCCCTGGGCGCCGGTGACACGGCGGCCGTGCGGCTCGGCGTCCAGCGCGGGTTGCTGCTTGGCCTGCTGCTGGGCCTGCCCGCCATGATCCTGCTGTGGCCCGCGGAGTGGCTTACGCACCAGCTGGGTCAACCCGTCGAGGTGGCGTCCCTGGCGGGCCAGTATGCGATCACGCTCATCCCCGGCGTCCTCGCCCACTACTGGTTCTTCGCGTTGCGCCAATCCCTGCAGGCGCTGCAACGAGTGTGGCCGATCCTCGCCACGGTCCTCCTGGCGAACGGGGTGAATGCATTCCTCAATTGGGTGTTCATCTTCGGCCACCTGGGGTCTCCGGCCCTCGGCGTGCGCGGGGCCGCCCTGGCCACGATGATCGGCCGGTGGATATCGGTGGTCATCCTGTTGGTGATCGCCTGGCCCCAGCTGGCTCCCCACCTGCGCGCGCCGTGGCGCGAGGCGCGGCGATGGACGGCCCTCTGGTCGATGCTCAGGGTCGGCATTCCCATCGGCATCCACCAGTGGCTGGAGATCTCGGCGTTCGGCGCGGCCCTCCTCCTGATGGGGTTGTTCGGGACCGTGCCGCTCGCCGCCCACAACCTCGCGATCCAGGTGGCCACCCTGACCTACATGGTGCCGTTAGGCACCGCCGCCGCTGCGGCGGTCCTCGTGGGCCACGCGATCGGCCGACGGGACATGGACGGCGCCCGCCGCGAGGCAAGCGCGGCACTGGCGTGCGGCGTCGGCTTCATGGCGACCTGCGCGGCCCTCATCATGCTGTTCCCGGGTCCGCTGGCGGCGGTCTTCACGAGCGATCCGGAGGTCCTGGCGCTCGCGGCGCAGCTGCTCCCCATCGCCGCGGCCTTCCAGGTCTTTGATGGGATCCAGGGGGTCTCCAGCGGCATCCTGCGAGGGGCCGGGGACACGCGGGTCCCCATGCTCCTGAACCTCTTCGGCTTCGCTGCGGTGGGGATCCCCGCGGCGGCGTGGTTGGCCTTCGGCTTGGGCCTCGGTCCCGTCGGGGTCTGGTGGGGGCTGGTGCTCTGCCTGGCCGTGGTCGCCGCGCTGCTCGGTTGGCGCGTGCATACCCGGCTCAGTTTGGCCGTGGCACGCCTTGAACCCCGGGTGGACCCTTCAGGCGACGCGGCGGAGGCCTCGGTGCGTCAGGGCAGCTGACGACGACGTCCGCCGGTCTGATGCGCTAGACGCCCTTTTCCGCCAGCAGCGCCATGAACTCGGCGGGCGTCGTGATCCCCAGCAGTCGCTCCGGTACGTCTGGCTCCTTGCTGAACTGGGCAATCTTGCCAAGGACCGGGAGGTACTGGTTGGACACCTCGAGCGGGGGCGCGACGATGAGGAAGCAGAACTTCACGGGCTTGTCGTCGATCGCCTTGAAGTCGAGCCCCGACGCCTTGCGGCCGAACGCCACGCGGAGGCGATTCACCACCAGGGACCGGCAGTGCGGGATCGCGATGTTCCGGCCAATGCCCGTCGAGCCGAGGTTCTCCCGGCGCTTCAGCATCTTGAAGAGCATGGCCTCGGACTTCTCGTCAATCTTCAGGAGGCCGATAAGCTCCTTCAGGACGTCGTCCTTGGACGAGCCCTCAAGTTCCAGCTTGATCGCATCCTCAGAGAAAAACTCGCGAAGTTCCATGTGCTGATCAGGGGTGGCTGGGCAAGGTACCGGTGCGGTACACGCGTGTCAAACCCTTGTGTTGCAGCGATTTCCGGCCACGACTAGCTTCCGGACATGAGGCTTCCGTACCCGACACCCGACCATATCCCGCTGATCCTGGCCCCGATGGCTGGGGTCTCGGAGTCGCCCTTCCGGAGGTTGTGCCGGCAGTTCGGCGCGGATGTCGTGGTCACCGAGTTCCTGTCGGCCGAAGGGATACGCCGTGAGAACCCTGCGACTGTGGCCAAGCTGCGGTTCGGGCCCGAGGAACGCACGATCGGCGTGCAGATATTCGGGGCGGACCCGGCGGCGATGCACGACGCGGCGGCGCTCGTGACGGACGTGTTCCAGCCCGACTTCATCGACATCAACTTCGGGTGCCCGGTCAAGAAGGTCGTACGACGCAACGGGGGCAGTGGGTGCCTCCGGGACCTGGGACTCGTGCAGGATGTGATACGCGCCGTGCGCTCAGGGACCCACCTTCCCGTGACGGTAAAGGTGCGCAGTGGCTGGAGCGAGGAGATGCGTGACCCGGTCACCATCGGCCTCCGGTGCCAGGACGCCGGCGCAAGCGCACTGACGTTGCACCCGCGGACCCGCACGCAGATGTACACGGGGCACGCGCGTTGGGAGGAGATCGCGGCGGTCAAGGCGGCCCTCTCCATCCCGGTGATCGGCAACGGCGACATCAAGACCCCCGAGGACGTGGTGCGCATGCGCCAGGTGACGAATTGCGACGCCGTCATGATCGCCCGGGGTTCGTTTGGGCAACCGTGGATATTCCCCCAGGCGCGCGCCCTGCTGGATGGCACACCCATGCCCCCGACCCCTGGCGTGGAACAGCGGTTCGCCATCGCGCTCGACCACGCGCGGCTTGTCCAGTCGTATGAGCACGACCCGGAAGGAGCCGCCGTCGAGTTCCGGAAGCACCTCGGCTGGTATGTGAAGGGCCTCCCCAACTCGGCCTACCTGCGCAAGCGGCTGCACGCGGTGAGTTCCTTTGCCGAGGTGGAGGGGATCTTCGGCGAGTACCTCGCGTCCGGCCTCCACCTGGAGCGTTCGGATGTGAGCCCCGACCTGAGCGTGGTCGAGGCGTGACGCCCGAGCAGGCGCGCGTCCTCCTGGGGCAGGTCGCGCGTGGCGATGCGACGGTGGAGGAGGTGTTGGCGGCCTTTGTCCAGGCGCCCCTCGAGGCCACCGACTTCGCCACGATCGACCATCATCGCACGCTGCGCCAGGGGTTCCCGGAAGTCATCTACGGGGCGGGGAAGACGGTCGAACAGGTCGTCGGCATCAGCGAACGCCTCCTCGCGCGCGGACACGGGGTCCTCCTGACCCGCGCAACCGGTGAAATGCAGCAGCAGCTGCTCACGCACTTCCCGGACGCCGTGGCCCATCCCGTCGCGCGCACGGTCCGCATCCCGGGAGCAACCGCTCCCGCCCCGCTGCCCGGCCCCGTCATGATTGTCACGGCCGGAACGAGCGACCTGCCGGTGGCCGATGAAGCCCACGAGACGGCCATCGCGTTAGGCATGCCCGTGGTGCGCGTGACGGATGTCGGGGTGGCCGGCATCCATCGACTGCTGTCGCGATCGGCCGAGCTGCGGCAGGCACGGGCGGTCATCGTCGTGGCCGGGATGGACGGGGCCCTGCCGTCGGTGGTCGGTGGACTGGTGTCGTGCCCCGTTATCGCCGTACCCACCAGTGTGGGGTACGGGGCCGCCTTCGCCGGGGTCGCCCCCCTCCTGACTGCCCTGAACTCGTGTTCAGCCGGCGTCGTCGTGGTGAACATCGACAACGGCTTCGGGGCGGCGATGGCCGCGGCCCGGTTCCTCAGCGCGGACGAGCGCCAGCGTCCCCAGTGAATGTGGCGATGGCCCGCAGCCAGATGCGGTGGCCACCGTACGCGTGGAACGCGGGCCAGCGGGTAGCGGCCGGGTCGACGGCCCCCGCGGATCGACGACGCAAAGCTCGCTGCAGGCCTTCCGGAATCGCGCGACGCAGGGTGGGCATCAGCGGCGGAAGGTGGTAGCGCAGGCGGCTGACGCGTCGCCACGAGGGCCCCGCGGTCTCCAGGAAGCGAATGTCGAAGCCGGACCGCTCGAGGAGGCTCCGCAGCTCGGGAGCGCCAAAGAACGTGAGATGCGGTTCGTCGTGCCGTGGCGCCCATGGGCTGTCGTCCCACGACAGCAGGGTGTCTGCGGGGACATGCGGGACCTCGACAGAGAGCAGTCCCCCCGCCGACAGGTTCCCCCCGAGCAGCCGGAGCACGCCAACCGGGTCCCGCAGGTGCTCCAGGACATGCGAGAGAACCACAATGTCGAACGGCCCAGCCTTCGACACGACCTCGGCCAATGCCCCGTCGTGGACCGCGACGCCGATCCCCCGAAGGTGCGCCACGCAGGGTTCGGACAATTCGTGGGCGTGGAGCGCCGCACCAGGAAAGCGCTCCCCCAGGCGGTGGAGGATGTGCCCGAAGCCGGCGCCAACATCGAGGATCCTGCTCGGCGACCGATCCCCCAGGTGCTTCACCAGAAGGTCGGCAACAGCCTCCCCGCGGTTGAAGAAGAAGAGGTTGTCTCGGGGGAAGTTTGCGAGGTCCGCCGCATTCCCCCCATACCTGCCCCCACTCCGGTAGTCCCGGGCGTAGTAGCGGCCCAGTTCGTCGTCAGAGGGAACCGGGGATAGCTGCACGAGGGAGCACGCCTCGCAGCGACAGAGCTGGCCGCTGAACAGCCGCTTCCCGGCCGGTGACTCCGAGCGGTAGGCGCGGAGCGGGGCCAGGTCGGCGCTGCCGCAAGCGAGGCATCTCCCAGAGGACATCATATCACCCGGGAGGACGATCAATCCAAGTCATTGGTCAACAACAACTTACCGCCACCACATAAATTCATGCCGCAAGCAGCGCCGTTGACTTCGCGGCGCGCTGCGATACTGTTCTCACTGTCCATGATCTATCCGGGGGCGACTTGGCTTCGACGGGGTCGGTGACGCTGTAGCTGCGTGCCCAGGTGCTGGGTCCTGGTAAAACCCTCGGCAAACCTACAACTGCCAACACTGAAATGGCCCTGGCTGCGTAACTCTTCGGAGTTGCTGTAAGCCTTGCTCCTGGTGAAGCCCGCCCGAGGCGGCGTCAGGAGTATCGCAATATCGGGATAGTCTGTCGTCGCGCCTCTTGGCGACGGGCGAAATCTTAGGAGGCTTGTGCAGGGATGGGCTGCCCACTGGCCAGTTTCTGCAGACATCAACCGGTGGGCTACGCACGTAGGGGCTGTGGTTGATCTTGTCTCGGACCGGGGTTCGAATCCCCGCGCCTCCACTCTGGACCCCACTCGTGAACATCGCGAGTGGGGTTCTTTGCTTTCCAACCGTCGTGAGATCCCGAATGGCTCACCCGTTTCGCGCACCCAACACTCCCGTCTTTCGCGCTTCCACGGTCCTCTTTGACTCGATCGCCCATCTCGACGCGATCCACCGCGCCAACCGAGAGGGCGACCACGGACCGAAGATGTACGGCACCTTCGGGACGCCGACCACCGACGCTCTCAGCGCCGCGGTCCTCGCAGCCGAAGGAGGCACGGGCGTCGTATTCGCGCCCAGCGGTCTTGGTGCGGTGGCGGTCGCCCTCCTCACCGTGGTCCGTTCCGGCGCCCACCTGCTGGTGCCTGACAACGTGTACGGACCGACCCGTGAACTCTGCGACAAGACCCTGCGTCGGCTGGGCGTGGAGACGGAGTACTACGATCCCATGGTGGGGGCAGGGATCGTCCACCTCCTGAAGGACTCAACCTGCGCCGTGCTCCTGGAAAGCCCCGGGAGCTTCACCTTCGAGGTGCAGGACGTCCCCGCCATCTCCCGGTCGATCCGTGCGATGGGCCACCCAGCAACCATCGTCATAGACAACGCCTGGGGCTCACCCGGCCTCTTCCGACCCCTTGACCACGGTGTGGATATCTCGGTTATCCCTCTCACGAAGTACTGGGGAGGACACGCCGATCTCCTTCTGGGAGCAGTCGTTGCGAATGCGACCTCATGGAACGCATTACATCAGACGGCAGTCGCGTTAGGCAGCTGCACCAACGGCGATGAAGCCTACCTCGCCACACGCGGTGCACGCTCTGTGGAAATTCGACTGCGGGAGCACGAACGTTCCGGGCTCGCGGTGGCGACGTGGCTGCGGGAGCACCACCGTGTTGGGGAAGTGCTTCACGTGGCCTTCCCGGAATGCCCGGGACACGAGGTCTGGCGCAGGGACTTCGCTGGCTCGAATGGGCTCTTCGCCTTCCGGCTCCTCGCGCCGACCGGCGCTGCGGCGACGACCAGCGAAGTGGCCCTCTTCGTCGATCGCCTCGTGCAGACGGGCGCCTTTGGCCTCGGCTACTCGTGGGGCGGGTTCGAGAGCCTGGTCATGCCGGCGGTGCTCCCCGGTGGCGCCAACATCACCCGTACGGTGTCGACGAAGCCCCTGGAGAACCTGGTGCGCCTGCATATCGGGCTGGAACCGGTGGAGCGGCTCCTGGCCGCCCTGAAGCACGCCCTCGACTGATCCTACTCCCTGAGCCGCTTGGACTTCTTCAGGTAGCGCGCGGCGGCCCAGCCGACGACGACGGCGCCAATGACAACGGCAAAGGCCATCGGTCGCGGCTCCGAGGATGTCAGGGCGG
>JAEUJL010000504.1 GCA_016794835.1 Gemmatimonadota bacterium
GCTCGTCGAGACGTTCCCGACGTAGCCGCCCAGACTGGCGGCCAGCTTGCGCACGGCGTCGATGGCCAGCTCCAGGGAGTCGACCTCGATCATCACGTTCCCGTTGCGGATGATCATGTTCGGGGCGACGGAGTCCTGCCCACGGACCGTGGGGAGCTGGGACCCCTGCGCCGGGGCGGGAGCAGCGGCCATGTCCGACGGCGCGGCCATGCGCGAGGCGACGGCCGGGCCGGCGTCCACGTACTCGGCCTTGGCTTCCAGTGAGGAGGGGGCCGCAGGTGCCTCGGAAGCGCGCTCGCTGCAGGCGAGGGCGCTGGCGACGAGGGCGGCGCCACAGAAGGCGATGAGCGGCGTTCGGGTCGAGCGGGACATGTGAGTTGCTCCACAGGGAGGCTGGTGACGACTGGGAGACGTCACCGGCCGGGAAAGTTGCACATCCGGTGGCCGGTGGGGACCCCTTACGTTGCGGTGTCACAGGATCATGACCCGCATGATGACCGCCTCCATGACGAAATGCCTCACGGGCTTGCTGGTCGGGCTGGCGAGCACGGCGCTGGCCCAGCCCGGCGGTGGGGTCCAGTACGACGTGACGTTCACCCGGGCGCTGGCGGCGCGTCGCACGCTGCATGTGGAGGCCCGCTTCGCCACCGACGGCTCGACCCCGCTGGTGGTCAGCCTGCCGGCCTGGACGCCCGGCGCCTATGAGCTGAGCTGGTTTGCCCGGAACGCCACCGCCTTCGGCGCGACGGCCGGGGGGCGCCCGCTGCAGTGGGACAAGGTCGACCACGACACCTGGCGTGTACTGCCCGCCGGGGCGCGCGAGGTGACGGTGGCCTTCGACTACCGGGCGGATTCGCTCGACAATGCGATGGCCTGGTCCCGCGACGACTTCGCCTTCTTCAACGGGACCAACGTCTTCCTGTATCGCGACGGCGCGTCCCTCGACGGGGCGGCGTCCGTGACGATCCACACCGAGCCCCAATGGAAGGTGGCCACGGGGATGCGCGGTTCCAGTGCCACGCGCCAGTATGCGGCGGCGTCGTACCACGAGCTGGTCGACATGCCATTCTTCGTTGGGGCGTTCGACCTGGACTCGATGCGGATCGCCGAGCGGTGGGTGCGCCTGGCGACGTACCCGGAAGGCAAGCTGGCCGGGGACGAGCGGCGCACGCTGTGGGACCAGGTGGCGCGGAGTATCCCGCCGATGGTGGCCGTCTTCGGGGACCAGCCGTACGACGACTACACCAACCTGCTGGTCTTTGACGAGGGGACGGATGGCGGGAGTGCGCTGGAGCATGCCAACTCGCACCTGGGGATCTACACGCCGTTCATCATCGGGAACCCGGCGCTCCCGTCGATCACGGCGCACGAGATCTTCCACCTCTGGAACGTGAAGCGGTTGCGCCCGGCGGAGATGTGGCCCTACCGCTACGACGTGGCGCAACCAACGACGCTCCTCTGGATGAGCGAGGGGATCACGGACTACTACGCCGACATCGCCCAGCTGCGGGGCGGTGTGCTGGATTCGCTGGACTTCCTCGACGTGGTCCTCGGGAAGATGCAGGAGGTGGATGCGGCGCCGCCGGTCGCCCTCGCCGACGCGTCGCTGTCCACCTGGATTCATCCCGTGGACGGGACGGCGTATCTCTACTACCCGAAGGGATCGCTGGTTGGCCTGCTGCTCGACATCCGGATTCGCGCGGCCAGCGACAACGCCGGCTCGCTCGACCAGGTCATGCGCGCGTTGTACGACGGGAGCTGGAAGCGTGGACGAGGATTCACCGCGGACGAGTTCTGGGCGGCCGTGACCCGCGTGTCCGGGGGAGCGGACTTCACCGACTTTGCCGCGCGATACATCCGCGGGCGTGACCCCCTGCCTTACAGCGCCATCTTCGCCGAGGCGGGGATCCGCCTACAGGTGGACAGCATCCGCGAGCCACGGCTCGGGCTCTACACCGAGCTGGACTCCAGCGGGGTGCGGGTCACCGCCGTGGACGAGGGGAGCGCCGCGGGCCTCGCCGGGGTGCGTCCCGGGGATTACCTGCTCATCATCGGGGAGGTGCCGGTGACCGAGGGGTTCGGCGAACGCTTCCGGGCGCGCCACGCGCGTGGCGAGGGACGCGAGGTGACGGTCACGGTGCGGCGCAACGGCGCGGAGGTGGTGCTGCCGATGCGGATCCAGATGGCCGTACGGACGTCGTCGCGACTGGTGTACGACGCGGGCGCCAGTGCCCGCGCGCAGCGGGTTCGCGCGGGGCTGCTGACGGGTCGGGTGTCGGGCCAGGAACGCGCCCGCTAGCTCACGGCGTGTAGGCGATACAGTCGATTTCCACCTTGAGGCCGGGGAGCGGCAGGGCGGCGACCTGGACGGTGGTCCGGGCCGGCTTGTGCCCCCCGAAGGCGCGTTCGTAGACCGCGTTCATGCGCG
>JAEUJL010000525.1 GCA_016794835.1 Gemmatimonadota bacterium
CGCGGCCGCCTCCACGCAGCTGGTGCTGCGCCTGGCGCTTCCCACCCCGACCACCAACATCAACCTGGCGCGCAGCGCCCTCTGGCGCGGGTACTCGTTCGTGTTGATGGCCGAGACGTTCTGCAGCGGCACCGTGGACGCCGGACCGGAGCTCACCACCACGGCGATGGTTGATTCGGCCGTGGCCAGCTTCACCAGGGCGATCACCATCGGGGCGGCCAACGGCACGGCCGACGCCGTGGCCCTCGCCAATGCGGCGCGGGTTGGCCGGGCGCGCGCCCACCTGCAGGGCGGACGCAAGGCGGAAGCGCTCGCCGATGCGAACGCCGTGCCGGCAGGGTTCACCTTCACCCTCGCCTACATCGACGACCTCGCCAACCGTAACCGGCTCGGGAACCGGCTGTGGCAGTTCACGCTGGACCGCGGCTCGATCAGCGTGTCACCAGCCTTTCGTCTCGCGGACCCCCGGGTGCGATTCAAGACACCCACGCAGCACGCGCTGACACCACAGGATCCCTCGTCCGGGGCGTTTTTCATCCAGGACAAATACCCGGCCTTCAACACCCCGATCCGGGTCGCGTCGAAGCTTGAAGCGGACTACATCGCAGCAGAAGCGGGCACGACGGCGGCTCAGCTGGCGCTGATCAATGCCCGGCGCGCGGCCAACGGTCAGGCCGCCTACAGCGGGGGTACCGGCGCGAACGAGGTGTTGACGGAGCTGATGTGGCAGCGGTCGCTGGAGTTCTGGCTCGAAGGCAAGCGCCAGGGCGACTCCCGTCGCAATCCGTCGAACATGACCGCACTGCCGGTGCCGGGATCGGCCTACTTCAAGGCCGGATTTGCGCCGGTTGGAAGCGGAACCTGTTATCCGCTGCCGCTCCAGGAGCGGGACAACAATCCGAACCTGCGCGGCGGGTAAGGTCTTTCGATCGCATGAGTCGCGGCGGCCCCGGCGTCCCCGGGGCCGCCGCTTCTTTCGCTCCCTGGACGTTGTTCCATGCGCGCCGCCGTGGGCGCATCCGGAAGCAAACAAGGGTTGAGCGACCCTCCCGCAGGAGGTGGTGATTGACATCGACGATCGAGCCAGCGTAATTTCGGATGTCCTAACTTCTGATTTATACAGCCCTCGTGAAATTCTCCGGATCGATGCGAGCCGTTTGGGTCGCCGCGCTTCTGGTGGCAGTGACTGCCTGCGGTGCTCTGTTCACGGAAGCGACGCCGGACGCCGACCTCTTCGACGCCCCACTCGATGGACTCTCGGCGACTGAGCTGGGAGCCTTTGCGCGAGGAGACGCGGAGTTCGCCCGCCCCTTCTCGGTCCGCGAGGGACTCGGGCCCATCTTCAACGATCTCTCCTGTGCCGCGTGCCATAGCGGTGACGGACGCGGCCGACCGGACAACGTGCTCACCCGGATCGGCTCGCCGGCAGACGGCTTTCTCGCGCCACTCGGTGGTCCACAGATCCAGTCGCGCGCGATTCCGGGCGCCTCGCCAGAAGTGGTCCCGATGGGCGTCGCGCTCTCCCTGCGACTGCCGCCGCCTGTCTTTGGAGTCGGGCTGATCGAGGCGGTGCCCGAGGCGGCGCTTCTCGCCCTTGCCGATTCTGCGGACACCAACCGCGACGGCATCTCCGGACGCCCCAACTGGGTCGTGCCGGCCGACTACGTCCCCGGGGTCGCCAGCGCGCGCCGCATTGGGCGCTTTGGGCGAAAGGGCCAGACGGCGACCCTCCTCGAGCAAACGGTGGAGGCCTACCATCAGGACATGGGGATCACGACCGAACAGCGCCCCAACGACAACTTGCATCCCGACGATCCGGCGTCTGCCGCTGACGGTGCCAGCGATCCAGAAATCCCCGCAGCAACGGTCGCCGCGGTCGTCGCCTATCTCCGGATGCTGGCCCCGCCCGACCCGAGCGCGGAGACACCGGACGTGGTTCGCGGCCGGACGCTGTTTTCGCAGGCCGGGTGCAGTGCGTGTCACGTCCCCACCCTCACATCCGGGGACGCGCCGATCGCCGCACTCCGCGGTCGAGCCGTCACGCTGTATTCCGACCTGCTCCTCCACGACATGGGCCCCCGCCTGGCCGATCTTCGCCCGGACGGCAGCGCCACCGGGACCGAGTGGAAGACCCCGCCACTTTGGGGACTCCGCCTCATGTCGCGATTCCTCAATGGGCAGGCCTTTCTCCTCCACGACGGGCGGGCGCGGAGCATCGCCGAAGCCATCGAGTGGCACGGGGGAGAGGCTGACCGCGCGCGCGCGCACTGGCTGGGACTCTCGCCCGCCGACCAGCGCGCGCTGCTCGCCTTCGTTGGCTCCCGGTGACCGCATGACTGCACCCGCACCTTGCTCCCGTCGCACCTTTCTCGAACGCTGCGTTCTGGCCAGCGCGACCGGGCGCGTGCTGCCCGTGCTTGGAGCTTCGGCGCTCGGTGGCTGCGCCTCCGTCGCCACCAGGGTCTTGCCGATGACCAACGGCCAGGTCCATGTCCGTTTGCGGGAGCACCCGGAACTGCATGAGGAGCATGGCGTCCTCCGGGTCACCCCTGAAGGGTCGACGGATTCCTTCTTCGTCGTCCGTACGAGCGCGGACGTGCCCATCGCGCTCTCGTCTGTCTGCACGCACCTTGGCTGCGCTGTCGAGCTGGTGACCGGACAGCTCGTCTGCCCGTGTCACGGATCGACCTACGCCCTGGATGGAACGGTGCGGCGGGGCCCAGCCGTCAAACCGCTGCCACGATACACCGCGCGGCTTGAACCTGACGACGTGCTGGTAATTGATCTGGGGAAGTCGGCATGAGGGGTCACCGGATGGCCGGTCGCTACCTGCAGGCCACGAGCATCCTCCTGGGGTGGTGTGTTCTGGGAGCTCCGGTCCACGCCCAGGTCACCGATACCACGCGAGCCGACACCGTGGCCCGCCCGTTTGTTCGCGGAGGGGTCTACGACAAGCCGTTCCTCACGCGCCTCGGCGGCCGGAGTGTTCTCGGCGGTTACGCCGAAGCCCAGGCGCGATACGAACGCGTCGACGGCATTCGCGAACAACTGGGGTTCGAAGCGCGTCGCTTCAATCTCTTCGCCAACGCTCGCGTCAGCGACTTCGTGCGCCTCGGCGCCGAGCTGGAGGTGGAGGACGGCGGCCGCGAGATCTCGCTTGAGTTCGCGGCGATCGACGTCCGCGTCCACGCGGCATTCACCTTACGAGCCGGGATGCTCCTCTCGCCCATCGGGCGCTTCAACCTGGCGCACGATAGCCCACTGAATGAGTTCACCGATCGCCCGCTCGTCTCGACGCAGTTGCTCGGCGTCGCCCTCTCCGAGCCCGGCGTTGGCGCGTTTGGCCAGTTCCGCACATCTGGCGCTGGTCGCATCACGTATGAGGCGTACGCCACCAATGGCTTTCACGACGGCCTGATCCTCGACTCTCCCGACGGCACCCGTGTGGCGCGCGGGACCGACAACTGCGAGGACAATAACGCCACACCGTCGTTTGTCGGGCGGCTGGCATGGAGTGCAGGGCCAGCCTGGGAGCTGGGGATCTCCGCACACGTGGGACCGTACAACACCTACCGCGTCGATGGCGCGCCGATCGATCGAGCGCGACAGGTCAACATCTGGGCGCTCGACGCCGAAGGCACGTTCGCCGGGATCACTGCGTCTGGCGAGGCAGCGGTGGTTGACGTCGACGTGCCTGAGTCGATGCGCGGCGTGTTCGCCACACGCCAGGCGGGCGCGTTCATTGACCTGGTGCGCCCGTTCGGGCGCGGTTGGGTGCGCACCATGCCTGCATCCGCCTTCGCCCTCAAGGCGCGCTGGGATCTGGTGGATTTCGACCGCGCGCTCACGGGGGACTCGCGCCAACAATTCAGTGCAGGCGTGAACTTCCGTCCGACCCAGGATACCGCGCTCAAGCTCGACTTTGTCCGCGGCCGTGCACGTGATCGGTTCAACAATGCGTCGGACCACGCATTCGCCCTCTTCTCGATCGCCACGTACTTCTAGACAGGTGTACCACACCTCCTGATGCAGAATGATCAGCGGGCCGACATCGCCATCGCTTCCCGAGGCGTCGATAAACAAGCGCCCGGACCTTCGACTGCATGTCGCGTTGGGATCCGTTCGCAGAGCACCGGCAAACGACGATCCCGTTCTGTCGCACCCGGTGCTCCGCAAGGCCGAACTCACGATGTCACGAACAGGAACATCATGCCGTGACTTCCGCGAATCGGGATCCATTCCCTTCCCATCATTCCCGAGCCCATTCCGGCGCGCGACATTGCGCTCGAGGTCATCATACTCCCCGTCACAGAGCGTCCCCCAAGCCCGACGCACGCACCATGATTCAGGCGCTCACCCGATGCGGTGCGAAGGTCCGGCGCCAGGTGCAGCACATATTGTGACCGCGCCGCGAGCCTGGCCGCAGGTGTGAACGTCAGCGTCGTCCGGTCGGTCGACCACGCGTAGCTCCCCGCGACAGCAGGGCCGTCGATCGTCCGCTCGTGAAGCACGACGAGCATCTCCATACCACTCATCATGGAGCGATTGAACCGGACAACGACCGGCCGACTCGGATCGACTCCCTGAGTGCCACCCGCGGGGACGACGCTCAGTACCCCCGATGCATCGTCCATCCCCACGACGTCCATTGGTGCAGCACAACCGGCGGCCACAAGGGCGCCGAGCGCTACGATAGCTCTTGCAGAACGTGTACGCATTTGTGACCTCTCCGCTTGGGAACTGTGCGCCGAGTTGTGTGCTCGGACTACGGTATGTTCGGGCATCGGCGCATCAGGATCAGTCAGGGTTCTCCTCAGGAGCCGTAGTGTGTATTATGTAGGCTAAAACGCTGCGCCCGGAGGAGGAGCTCCGTGTGACGCTGCCCCCTCGTCCTCGCAGACCAGGGAGCGTTTGCGACGCTGGCCAGCGGCTGAGTCCGCCTTCGTTCACCATGCCTCCGTTGACACACAACGAGTTTGTTCCCGCCCTCGGTTTTCGCTTCCTGACGCGCCTCTACGATCCGCTGATGCGCTGGACAATGCGCGAGCAGACGTTCAAGGAAGCGCTGCTCAAGCAGGCCGCCATCGCGGCCGGGCAGCGCGTGCTGGACCTGGGCTGCGGAACGGGGACGTTGACGCTGCTCGTCAAACAGCGCGCACCAGGAACCGAGGTGTATGGGGTCGACATTGATCCCACAGCGCTGGAGATCGCGCGCAGGAAGTTTGAGCGCATGGGAGTCGAACTCCAACTCGACCAGGCGCGGACGAGCCTCCTGCCCTACGCCGATGCGACATTCGACAGAGTCATCTCGAGTCTCGTCTTCCATCACCTCAGGCCCGAGGAGAAGAGGCAGACGGCGTGTGAGATCCTTCGCGTGCTGCGCCCAGGCGGAGAACTGCACGTGGCGGACTGGGGCAGACCGCAGAACGTGCTCTTGCGGGCCGCCTTTCTAACGGTGCAAGCACTCGACGGTTTCGCCACGACGGACGAGAACGTGCGCGGAGCGCTGCCCAACGCCTTCACCGCGGCGGGCTTTGCCGACGTTTCGGCCACGCAACAGTTTGCTACTGCCTTCGGGACGGTCGAGTTGCTACGGGCGCGGCGCGCGGAGTGAGTGGCGCGCGGCGGGAGACGGTACCAGGTCAACAAAGGCGAGCGTCGTTCGGTCGACCGACCACACATGGCTGCCTCGCTGTCAGGTGATCCCCCACGCGTAGTTGGCGTTTGCTTGACTTGTATTTGATTGCGCGTCAAATACCGTCCCCACGTCCACCCGTGCCCCAACTCCGGCTCCCTTGCCGGCCACCCGTTCTGATGTCGACCAATGCGCCTCGCGGGCTCCTTCAACAGGCACGTCGCCTGCGCACTGCTGGCGTCCGCACCGATCCAAGCGGTGCCCTCGAGTGCCCGGCATGCGGCGAAGTCACCTTGGGCCGGACGCTCCGCGGAGGCAGCCCAGCCTGGGGCACCAATTCAACCGTCGGATCTGGCCGTGATGCGCGCGGACACCCGCACCGGTGAGGTCGGTGAGCCCATCGACGGCGACGTGGACGAACTACAACCCATGGCTGGTGCATCAGGCGCGTCGGCCCAACAGGGAGCCTAAGCAGGAACATGCTGATCCTCGGATCGAAAGCACCAACCGGATGGCGCACCATCGTGCGCGGCGTTCTCGGGGTACAGGCTGCGTTAGGCGCGGTTATCGCGGACCATCCGCCGCTCCTGGCGCAGGATCGTGGGAACCCCACGGTCACCGCTGCGGCCGGGCAGGCGCCCGCGCTACTTCTCGGCGATCTTTATCGAGACGTGCGGCGCGAGAACCCGCGCGCTGAAGCGGCGCGCGCGCTCACGAGGGCCGCGGAGGCGCGGGTCCCCGGCTCGAAGCGGCCACCGGATCCCCAAGTGCAGTTCGGCTTCATGAACTACACCGTGCCGGGACTCAAACCCATGGATCCACTCGGCATGGCCCAGCTGCAGGTCATGCAGATGGTCCCGGTCGCGGGCAAGCTGTCGCTGGCGGGGAAGATCACGTCGTCGCAGGCCCTGGCCCAGCGCGAGCGCGCCAACGAGGTCGAGTGGGAATCGCGGACCCAGGCGGCTATGGCGTTCTACGATCTCTATCAGACCGACCAGGCACTCTTGGTGGCACGCGAGACCCTGCGGTTGCTGCAGGACCTCCAGCGGACGGCCGAGGCGATGTACCGGGTGGGAGAAGGCCGCCAGGCGGATGTCCTGCGCGCCCAAGTGGAAGTCGCTCGCATGACCGAGGACACCATCCGCATGCAAACGATGCGCCTGGGGATGCGAGCGCGGATTAACGCCCTGCTGAACCGAGCGGGCGATGCATCGATCGCGCCACCGGAAGTGCCCGCGTTCCCGGACTCCGTCCTTACACTCGGCGAGCTCGCGGCAGCGGCGGAGCGCGGGCGGCCGATGGTGAGAGCCGGTGAGCGCGACCTGGAGGCCGCCGACGCCGGGTCCACACTCGCCCGGCGCGAGCTCTGGCCGGACCTCACGTTAGGCATCCAGTATGGCCAGCGGTCCGGCCTGATGAACACCGAACGCATGGGAAGCCTGATGGTGGGCGCGAGCGTCCCGGTGTTTGCGCGCAGCCGGCAGCTCCGGATGCGGGAGGAGGCGAGCGCGATGCAGGCCATGGCCCGCGCCGATCTCGTCGCGATGCGTTCGGAGACCAGAGGCAGGGTGACCGAAGCGTTCGCGAACCTGGTGAGGGCGCGCAACCTCATCGCGCTCTATCGGCACACCGTGATGCCGCAAGCCGAGGCCACGGTGACCTCGTCGCTCGCGGCGTATCGGGTAGGGAGCGTCAACTTCATGACTGCTCTCGACAGCCGCATGACCGTGAACCGCTACCGCCAGGAACTCTTCACACTCGTGGCGGACGAAGGCAAGTCATGGGCCGAGCTTGAGATGCTGCTCGGCCGCGAGCTCTTCAACCCACCCGTCAGCGCCGGCGTCACGGAAGGAAAAGGAGGTACGAGATGAAGTACGAAAACCCTGAAGGTGCTCGAGCCGTCGAGCCTGTGGTCACGCCGCCTGTCCCCGTAACACGTGAGCCCGGACCAGCACCGCATGCCCCGTCGCACGCCCCGGGGGGCGCAGCCGATTCGATGTCGGCGCCAACGCCCTTCCGCGACTCGTCAGGCGGGGGACGGCGCGCGCTGCGCTGGGCCCTCTATGCGAGTGCCCCCATGCTGGCGATTGTGGCCGTGCTGCTGGTTACGCGGCGCGCGCCATCAGCGCCTGCTGCGGCTGCGGCAGGTCACGAGCACACGGGTGGCGCTCCGGCCGCCAGCGCTGCCGCCCCCGTCATGCTCTCCGCTGATGCCTCGCGGCGCATCGGAGTGACGTACACGCTGGCGACGATAGGCCCACTCGCGCGCGAAGTCCGAACGGTGGGCCAGGTGACGGTCGACGAAACGCGGGTGAAGTCCATCTCGCCGAAAATCGACGGATGGGTCGAGCGTCTGGACCTCAATTACCTCGGCATGCCCGTGCGCGCCGGCGATCCGTTGCTCGCGATCTACTCGCCGATGCTCGTCACCGTTCAGGAAGAACTGCTCCTCGCGAAGAAACTCGCCATGGACGTGGTCGGCGGGACGTCAGAAGCCACGCGGAGCGCGGCCGAACTCCTCAGCTCGGCCAGGCGCCGACTGGCCTACTGGGACATTCCCCAGAGCGACATCGATCGCATCGAGCAGACCGGGGAGGTGCTGCGCACGCTCACGCTTCGCTCACCGGTCAGTGGCGTCGTGGTCGAGAAGTCGGTGTTCGCGGGACAGAAAATCATGGCCGGGGACGCGATCTTTCGCATCGCAGACCTGAGCATCGTGTGGGTCGAGGGAGAGGTGTTCGAGCAGGACCTGTCGCTCGTCCGCATGGGACGGACTGTCACGGCGGAGTTCGAGGCCCTGCCCGGTGAACAGGTCACCGGACGCATTGCCTACCTCTATCCGACGCTTAACCCCGATACACGAACAGCGCGCGTGCGCGTGGAGATGCGCAATCCCGGCCTGCGCCTGAAGCCAGGCATGTACGCCACGTTTCGCTTCAGTGCCGGGAACCGACTGAATGTGCTCAGCGTGCCGCGGTCGGCGATACTGTCGACCGGCGCTCGCAGCCTCGTGTTTGTCAAGCGAGCCGATGGGCAGCTTGAACCGCGGGATGTCACGCTTGGCGTCGCGGGAGTGGATCGTGTCGAGGTCCGGTCCGGCCTGGAGGCTGGAGAGACGGTTGTGGCCTCGGCCACATTCCTGGTGGATGCGGAGTCGAACCTCGGATCCGCGCTCGGTGGGATGGGCAACATGCCGGGCATGGACATGTCGCCTGCCGGCGCCGGTGCAAAGGCGCCAGCACGGCCGCCCGGTACCCCATCGCAAAAGGACACGGGGACTACTGCGCCGGACGCGATGGCGGAGATGCCCGGCATGAAGCCTCCCCCCCCGGCCCGCCGGAGGTGACCGGTCATGCTCAATCGCATCATCGAATGGGCGACGAACAACAAGCTGATCGTGCTGATGTTCACGGTCGCCTCGATTGCTGGGGGAGTCTGGGCGATTTCGCGCACCCCGCTCGAGGCGCTCCCCGACCTGAGCGACGTGCAGGTGATCGTGCAGGCCGAGTTCAGCGAGCAGGCGCCGCGGATCGTGGAAGACCAGGTCACGTACCCTATCGCCGCCGAGATGCTCAAAGTGCCTAACGCGCGAACCGTGCGGGGGTATTCGTTCTTTGGCATTTCCTTTGTGTACATCATCTTTGACGACGGGACCGATCTCTACTGGGCGCGTTCCCGGGTGCTGGAGTACCTGAGCGGAATAAAGGGGAAACTTCCGGCAAGCGTCACGCCGACGCTCGGCCCAGACGCGACGGGGTTGGGCTGGGTGTACCAGTACGCCCTCGAGGACACGACGGGAAAGCTCACGCTGGCCGAGCTGCGGAGTGTGCAGGACTGGTTCCTGCGATATGCGCTCACCGCGGTCCCCGGCGTCTCCGAGGTCGCGAGCGTTGGCGGATTCGAGAAGCAGTACCAGGTGGACATCGATCCGGCAAAGCTGCTCGCCTACGGGATCCCCGTGGCGCGGGTGATGAGCGCCATCCAGAACGCCAACAGCGACGTCGGCGCGATGGTGATGGAGCTCTCCGAGCGCGAGTACATGGTGCGGGGGCTCGGATACCTCAAGTCCATCTCGGACATCGAGAATGTGGTCGTCGGCGCCACGGCGAACGGGACACCGATCCGGGTGGCGGAACTCGGGCAAGTGGCCATCGGGCCCGCGGTGCGGCGTGGCGTGGCTGAACTCGATGGCCGCGGCGACGCTGTCGGAGGCATCGTCGTCATGCGCTTCGGCCAGAATGCACTCGAGACCATTCGAAATGTCAAGACAAAGCTCGCTCAAGTACAGAAGGGACTGCCCCCCGGCGTCGTGGTGCGCACCGTCTACGACCGCAGCGATCTCATTGAACGGTCGATCGAGAACCTGCGAGGCAAATTGCTCGAGGAAAGCGCCGTCGTGGCGCTGGTCTGCATCGCCTTTCTGCTGCACGCCAGTTCTGCGCTGGTGGCGATCATCACCCTCCCCATCGGCATCCTGATTGCCTTCATGGCCATGCGATATGTCGGTGTCGGGGCGGACGTCATGTCGCTAGGCGGTATCGCCATCGCGATCGGGGCAATGATCGACGCAGCCATCGTGATGATCGAGAACATGCACAAGCACCTCGAGCGCGCCGCGGCCCTGAAGGGTCTGGCCGGCGGCGACGAGCAGCGGCGCTGGTTCGACACACGGGCGCTCAGCGCGTCCGAACGATGGCGCGTGGTCACGGAATCATCGAAGGAAGTGGGGCCGGCGCTGTTCTTTTCCCTCCTCATCATCACCGTCTCCTTCCTCCCGGTCTTTTCGCTCGAGGGGCAGGAGGGGCGGCTGTTCCGTCCCCTTGCGTTCACCAAGACGTTCTCGATGGCGGCGGCGAGTCTCCTGTCCATCACGCTCGTCCCGGTGGCGATGGGCTTCTTCATTCGAGGTCGGATCTACAAGGAGCGGTCGAATCCGATCAATCGCGCGCTGATCGCGCTCTATAGACCGGTCATTGTCTGGGTCCTGCGCCATCGACTGCCCGTGATCTCGGCGGCGGTCGTCGTTCTCGTGTTCACGTGGATCCCGTGGTCGCGCCTGGGAAGCGAGTTCATGCCGCGGCTGGACGAGGGCACGGTGCTGTTCATGCCGACGACCCTGCCGGGTGTGAGCGTCGCGCGCGCGAGAGAGATCCTGCGCATACAGGATAGCCTGCTCATGACCTTTCCCGAGGTGGAGCACGTGTGGGGAAAGGCTGGTCGCGCCAATACCGCGACCGATCCCGCTGGACTCGACATGTTCGAGACCACAATCATGCTGCAGCCGGAGGATCAGTGGCGGCCCGGACTGACGTACGACCAGCTCATCGGGCAGATGGACTCCGCCGTCAAGCTCGCCGGCGTGACGAACGCGTGGACGATGCCGATCAAGGGGCGTATCGACATGCTTGCCACGGGCATCCGAACGCCAGTGGGTATAAAGGTGTTCGGACCGGACCTGGCGGAACTCGAGCGTCTCGGCAAGGAGGTGGAGCGCTCGGTGCAGATGGTCCGCGGCACCAGAAGCGCGTTCGCCGAGCGCGCCGTGTCGGGCTACTACCTCGACATCGACATCGACCGTGCGGCAGCGGCGCGGCACGGCCTGAACGTCGGCGACGTGCAGCTGGTGATCGCGACGGCGATCGGCGGGATGACGATCACGCAGACGGTCGAGGGGCGGGAACGGTACGGAGTGCGTGTGCGATACCCGCAGGAGCTGCGCGACACGCCGGAGAAGCTGGCCTCGGTGCTGGTGCCGATCAGTCACAACCGGTCAGCCGGAGCGACGTCAGGCGAGGCGGGATCCATGGGTGGGATGGGCACTGCCGATGGCGCGACGCGAGGTGGCGCGCCTCAAGTGCCGCTGGGCCAGGTCGCGACGATTCGGAAAGTGGCGGGTCCGATGGTGGTGCGAACCGAGGATGCGATGCCGACGGCGTGGGTCTACGTAGACGTGGTGGGTCGCGACATCGGCAGCTACGTCGCCGAGGCGCAGCAGATGGTGGAACGCGAGGTAACGCTGCCGCCCGGCTACTCCATCGTGTGGAGCGGGCAGTACGAGTACATGCAGCGGGCCAAGGAGCGTATGAAGCTCGTGATCCCGGCGACGCTTGCCCTGATCTTTCTGCTCCTGTACTTCAACTTCAAGAGCGTCGGCGAAACGATGATCGTCATGCTCTCGCTGCCATTTTCCATCGTTGGTGGAATGTGGTTTCTCTGGTTGCTCGGGTACAACTGGTCGGTGGCCGTGGCGATCGGATTCATCGCTCTGGCCGGCGTCGCAGCTGAGACCGGGGTGGTGATGCTGATCTACCTGGATCACGCGTGGACCGCCCGGCGCTCGGACGGTCGAACGCCGTCGCTCGACGACCTGTACGACGCGGTCATGGAAGGAGCGGTTGAGCGCGTACGCCCCAAGATGATGACGGTCACGGCGATCATGGCCGGGCTGCTGCCGATCCTGTGGGGTCACGGCGCCGGCGCGAGCGTCATGAAGCGTATCGCGGCGCCGATGGTGGGTGGGATGATCTCGAGCACAGTGCTGACGCTGGTGGTCATCCCTGCGATCTACTCCTTGTGGAAGGAGCGGGAGGTGCGTACGGCACAGCGCCGTGGACGGCCCGCTCCGATCCTCGAACCTCTGTTGCCAGCGGCCGGGGCCGGCGCAACCGACGGCGCGGTATGGCTGGCCCACAACTCGGATGGAGTCTCACCATGAACAGGAACATCACAAAGGTCGAGCGCCGCGAGGGGCGCGTCGCCACGGCCGTGGCGCGGACACGGTTCACGCGACGCGCTTGGATCGGAGCCATCACGGGTGGATTGGCGCTTGTGATCATTGGAGAGCGTAAGCGGCGGACGCGGCCGCTCCTGGCGTTGGGCGAGGTGACGGTCTTCAAGAGCCCGAGTTGCCAGTGTTGCGGCAAGTGGGTAGAGCGTATGCGCGAGCACGGCTTCGCCCTCGGGGAGGAGAACATGGCCGACGTTTCGCCGGTCAAGCAGAAGTACGGAGTGCCAGCGAATCTCTACTCGTGCCACACCGGGATCGCCGGCGGTTACAGCTTCGAGGGGCACGTCCCGCCGGACCTGGTCGCCCGTGTCCTGCAGGAACGGCCCGGGTTTGCGGGGCTGGCGGTACCCGGCATGCCACAGAGTGCGCCCGGGATGGACCTCGGTCATCAGCCATACGACGTGCTGTCGTTCACGCAGAGTGGGGAGACCGCGGTGTATGCAACGCGCTGAACGATCGTGCCGGGACCGACCGTACGATTCGGCGGACGAATGGCCAGTCCCTGACGGTTATCAGGCGGCGGTCACGTGCGCGGCGAATTTACCGGTGAGCCGGGCGCCTTTGCCCTGATTTGCCGCGCGGGAAGAAGGCTGGCGCGAGGTAGACGTCGACCGGTCCGCGCCCGCGCGCCACGGACTCACTATCGGTGACTTCCGGGGCGTAACGGCCAAGGCGATCAGTTGCATGACGATCACACTTGCCGTGACAGGTGGCGACTGCAACGAGGTGCGCCTGCGATAGCAGGAGGGGTGGCGGAGCGACTTCGCCTGGCCCCTCAAGGGTTCAGATCCACTGCCTCAGCCAGCGGCGTTCGAACAGCACCTTGCCCCAGTGCCACCACCGACTCGGACGACGCAGCGTCACGACCGGCGTCGGCTCGCCGTAGAAGTTGCCCGCTCCCAACCCCGCCCGGCCGTCGCCTGTCTCGAGGAAGCACTGGCCCTCCCCGCTAAACGTTCGACGCCCACCAGCTCCCGTCCACAGCCAGACAACATTCGACGCGACCACCTCGGCCTGACCATGAGCAAAGACGCCGGCTTTCGGCAGCGGCTTCCCCATCGTAAGTGGAACGATGGTCACGTCCCCGATCGCGTACACACCCTGGAACCGCGTCTCGAACGTTTCGCGATTCACCGGGACCCATCCACTCTCGTCGACGAGACCCGAAGCGCCAACCACGGCGGGCACGCGGTGCGGTGGAACGTAGGCGAGGAGGTCGAACTCTGCTGTCGCCCCATTCGCGAATGCGAGTCGCCGCCCAACGGGATCCACGGTGACGACCTGGTGCAACGGGTGATAGCTGATCCCCTTGGACTCCACCACGCTACGCACCGCTGCCGAGACGTGCGGCCCCGCCACGCCCATGGGTCCTGCCTCCGCGGCATACAGATCCAGCACGCATTCGCCTCGCGTCCCACGACGCCGCATCGCCGCCTCCACGAGCATGATCGCCTCGTACGGCGCTGCAGGGCACTTGTAGGCCGGCGCAGCGGTCAACACCACAATCCGGCCACCCCGACACGCGGCCAGCGCACCGCGGAAGGTGGTCGCCCCCTCCAGTGTGTAGAGATTGTGCCCGGCAGCAGCGAGCCCGGGAATCGCGTCAGGGGCCAGGTCGGCGCCGAGCGCCACGATGAGCGCATCCCCTGAGACGTCCTGGCCACCCGCACGGATCGTCCGCGTCGTGGGATCGATCTCGGTGATCTCGCCGGTGATCACCTCGATCCCCTTCTGAAGGAGTCGCTCGAGCGGGCGCTGGATGCTTGCGGGGGTGCGATCGCCGACCGCCAGCCAGAGCAGTGACGGTTGGAACAGGTGCGCCCGTTCGCGATCGACCAGGATCACCCGGTGCTGGCGTGGGAGCCGTCGTCTCAAGTGGTTGGCTGCGACGATACCGCCGACGCCGCCGCCGAGGACGAGCACCGTCTTCGCTTGCATTCCTGATATCAACATCGGTCACCTTCACGGTTTGGCAGCGACCTGCGGTCGCCTTAGAAGACCACGACCTTCCCGGCCCACGTTGTCCACTCCGCCAGCTCATCGAGCGTGCTCCGCCTGGCACCGTCCACCAGCTCCGCATCCGTCATCCCACGCGCAGCCATACAGGTCCCGCATACCCCGATCGGAACCCGCCGCAGCGTCAGCGTATGCAGCATGCTGTTGATGTTGTAGTAGCCCTGCGGCACGACGTGACCGCGCTTCGCGCACGCGGTGGCGTCGCCCAGGAGAAACAGGCGCACGTCGGTCCCCTCACGTTTCGCCAGTGCGCCGGCCAACCGAAGGGCGTTGTAGCTGCGCTCAGTTCCGTAGGGCGGGTCGTTCAGGATGAAGATCGTGTTCATGGTACCACCTGAGGTATCGGGTGATCACGTAGTTGAGTCGTGTTGTTCGTCCCGGTCTCCCGGTTATCCGCCTCCGCTCGTTCGTCCTCCGGCAGTAAGACCTCGGTCCCTGATGCATCACACGTCTCCGGGTCAGGTGGCGCGACGACGTGCGGGAAGTGTCTCGGGCATTCGGAGTCCGACGAGTACGCCTGACGCGGCGGTCATTGCCGCCCAACGCCGATGGCCACGGGCATACTGAACAGGTCCGCGAGCACCCCGGCGAGTACGGCCCCGACGGCGTACCCCATGTCGCGCCAGAGGCGATACACTCCGACGGCCGACCCGCGCCAGGACGGAAGCGCGACGTCGCCGATCACGGCGAGCAGCGTCGGATAGACCAAGGCGGTCCCAACGCCGAGTACGGCGCCGGTGACGAGCCACGGGGTAAAGCCGCGCCAGACGACCATGACTGCGAGGGCAGCACCTTGCAGCAGCATTCCGCCGGCGATCATCCACTTGCGTCCCCACCGGTCACTGAGCGCGCCCGTCCAGAGCTGGGCCACACCCCATGTGGCAGGGTAAACAAACGCTAGAATGCCGATCTCCCGTAGCGACAGTCCGGCGGCGGCATAGAGGAGCGGAAAGAGGCCCCAAGCGAGGCCGTCATTCAGATTGTTGACCATCCCCGCCTGGCTGGCGCTGGCCAGTGCCGGATCGCGCCAAGTGCCTCGCGCAAAGAGTACGCGCATCGACGGCGGGGCCGCTGCCGACCCACCGGTTGTGTTCACATGAGCACTGGCCTCCCCTCGCGCGTGGAACGTCGTGTCGCGCACGAAGAGCACGCTGAGCGCGAGACCAACTGCGGCGAAGGCGATCCCGAGGTAGAACGGCTCGGGACGGAGCCCATACCGGCCGGCAATGACGCCGGTGGCCAGGGCGCAGAGCGCCACCGCCAGATAGCCGGCGCACTCGTTCATCCCCATCGCCAGCCCGCGCCGCCTCGGCCCCACGAGGTCGATCTTCATGATGACCGCGGTCGACCAGGTGAGCCCCTGATTGATTCCGAGGAAGACGTTCGCGACAACGATCCAGTCCCACGTGGGCGCCCACATCACCAGCAGGGGCACGGGCAACGCGAACACCCAGCCGGCAACGAGGACGGGCTTGCGTCCGTAGCGGTCACCAAGTCGGCCAGCCAACAGGTTGGTGAGCGCCTTCACGACACCAAAGGTGGCCACGAAGGAGAGCGTGGCCGTTCTGGATGCGAGACCGAACTCGCGCTCTCCAAGCAACGGAAGGACGCTGCGCTCCAGTCCCACCATGGCGCCGACAAACGCATTGACCAGCACGAGCAGTGCGAATTGTCGCCAATTCTCGCGCAGCCCGAGGCGCGGCGCCGCAGGAACCGTGTCGACGTTCGGAAGCGCCGCGCCGTGTACCATGGTGAGGGTGGGGGTTGCGGCGTGTGCCGGGTGGAGTCGCGGTCCGCTGCTCACGAGGCCCTTCGGCGACGCCGTGAACTCGCGGCGTCCTCGGGCTCGGCCGCCGCAGCGCCCGGCCCCGTCTCCACGGGATAGCCGGCGAGCCGCCAGCCGGGGAGTCCGTCCGCAAATCGTCGCGCGTCGAGTCCCCGCTTGCGGACGCGTTCAACAGCTTCGGCGGCCATGACGCAGTAGGGGCCGCGACAATACGCCACGACCATCCGATCTCTCGGCAGGTCTCCGACGCGCGCGTTCAGCTGCTGGAGTGGAACCGAGAGGGCCCCGGCAATGTGTCCCGCGTTGTACTCCGCCGCCGGGCGCACGTCGATGAGCGTGACCTCCCCCGCCTTCAGCCGCCGACGCAGTTCAGCCCGATCGACGGGCTCGAGTGCGTCCCGGTGCTCGAAGTAGGTGCGAATCAGGTGGTCGACCTCCCGCAGCCGACGCCGGGTGAGCGCCTGCAGGGGGAGGAGGACGTCGAATAGTGCTTGGTCGGCAATGCGGTAGTAGACGAACTGTGCCTGTTTGCGCGTCTCCACAAGTCGCGCGCTCTTCAACACGGTCAGGTGCGAGGAGGTGTTGTTGACGGTGAGGGCCGCTTCGCGCGCCAGCACCTCGACCGTGCGCTCCCCCTGGGCGAGGACCTCAAGGAGTTCGAGCCGCTTGGGGCTGGCCAGCGCCTTCGCCGTATCGGCCCAGGCAGCGTACAGTGTGTCCTTCAGGTTGCGATGATCCACCGGCGCTCTCATATTCCAGAGTCTTCTGGAATACTAGATCATGGCGCGACGGTCGGGCAAGAGGGTGACTGCCGCGTTCATCGAAGCCCCCGGACCGCGGTGTTACAACGTGCTTTCGGCGCGTCCGCGTCCCTCAGGAGACACGCACGCCGTCTCGCTCGAGCTCGACCTGGTTGGCACGCCGCGCCACGGTGCCGGGCGGGTCAGCGTACCAGCCAGGATCAACCTGGCTCGTCACCTGCTCCCGCACCTTGAGGATCGTGAACATGCCGCCCATGTCGATGTAGCCCTTCGGCCCCTCCCGGCCCAGCATGGGAATGGAGTTGCGAGGCACGGGCATCCCCATGACCGCATGGTCGCCCATACCCGTTTGCCCCATGGTCATGTAACTCGGCAACAGGTCGCGGGCGGCAGCATCGATGCGCGCGGCTTCCGCCCCGACGAAGTTCACACCGCTGTGCCCCATCTGGTTCATGGTGTGGTGCGTCATGTGGCAGTGCATCGCCCAGTCGCCGGGGTTCGTCGCTGTGAACTCCACCGTTCGCGTCGTGCCCACTGGCACCAACACGGTAGTCTCCGGCCACTGCCCTGCGGCATCGATCGGCCCTCCGTCGGTGGCCACCACACGCCAGGCAAGTCCGTGCACATGGATCGGATGATGGCTCATCGCGCTCAGGTTGCCGAAGCGCACTCGCACGTCGTCGTTGAGCTGGATCACTAGCGGTGCGGTGCCTGGGAAGGCCTTGCTGTTGAAGGTCAGCACATTGAAGTCGACCATCTCGTTGGGATCCGGGCGCGATGTCCCAATGCCGATCCGCCACTCACTGGACAACATCACGAAGTCCTTATCCGGTCGGCGGCGTTCGCCACGCTCGTGCACGACCAACATCCCCATCATGCCCAACGCCTGCTGGGTCATCTCATCGTAGTGCGGATGGTACATGTACGTCCCGTACTGGTTCAGATCGAACTCGTAGAGGTACGTCTCCCCCGGGGGTATCGGCGCCTGACTCAACCCGGACACACCATCCATGCCTGACGGCAGGATGATCCCGTGCCAATGCACACTCGTCGGCTCAGGTAAGCGATTGGTGACGTAGATCCGCACCCGATCCCCCTCCACCACCTCGATCGTCGGGCCAATCGTCCGCCCGTTGTAGCCCCAGCACTTTCCCGTCAGCCCCGGGGCGAACTCGTGGTCGAACTCGCCGGTCGTAAGATGGAAGACCTTCACACCGTCCACGATCCGAAATGGCAGCGTTTCGCCGTTTGGCGTGATCACGGGCGTGTAGTCTCGGCCCGGAAGGCCCGGCGACACACGTCGGCGCACCCGCGCAACCGCTAACGCATCCACCGGGACCGACGGTTGCGGCCTGGGGGGCGGCGTGACATGCCCTGCATGCTGAGCTCCGGCGATGCCGGACGCCCCGCTCGTCACCGCGAGTACCGCCAATCCCTGGCTGATGGCATTCCGCCGTGACATGGCGTCCGTCATGGTGCGCTCCCTGTAGGTTGTTTCTGGGTGGCTTCGCGGCGCTCCTCCTCGCTGAGTGGCACCAGCGAACCTCCCGCCGCGCGCTCCAGCTCTGCGCGCGTCGTCCAATACGCCGCCAACGCTTCCACGTATGACTGTCCCGCCTCGACCTCGGCTTGACGCGCCAACAGGAGGGTAAAGATGGTCTCCTGCATCGCGTTCACGAATCGCTGCATCTCGCTGACCACGAGACTCCGGGCGGGTAACACGTCCGTGCGCAGCTGAAGCGCCCGGGCGCGCGCCCCTGCCATGCGGGCAGCAAGCGTCGTCACCTCGGCCGACACATCCACCACAGCGGCATCGTGTAACGCGACCGACTGTCGCAACAGCGCGCGATCACGCGCAATCCGCGCCTGGCCGCGATCGAAAAACGGAAGAGGCAGCGAGAACCCGCCGCCGCGGAAGGCCCCATCCGGCTCCCGTTCATAGCCCAGGCCGATGGTCCCGTCTGCAAGAAGGGCGAACCGCTGAGTCAGTCCAAGTGCTCGCGCTCGCGTCTCCACGTCCTGACGTCGTGCGCGCAGGTCGAGGCGGCGTACCAACGCGACCTGCACGACATCGCGCCCCGTCGGTCCCGCATCCTCCGGATCGGCGAGCCGCGACGCTACCGTCCACGTCGTATCGGTCGCGTCCAATCCCATCAACCGCGACAGCTCGGCTCGCGTCACCTGTTGCTCTTCACGAGCCCGGATCAGTGACACCTGCGCCTGCCCCGCCATCGCCCGCTCCTGCGCCAACACAAGGTCGGGAAGGTTACCGGCGGCGTGCAACACGCGCGCGCTCGTGGCACTGGCCGACGTGGCTGCGCCCACGGTCGTCCATAACTCAACCATCTGCGTGGCGGCCTGTGTCATGACGTAGGCGACGCGAACGCGCTTCGCCAGGTCAATCACCGCATCGGCCACACGCTGCTCGGCAGCTCGCAACGCGCTCTCCGATACCCGGGTACGCAACGGGCGTTGCAGAGCATCCACCAGGGGGAGCACGACCCCCGCCAGTCGGACGGAACCGGCTCCGGAGGCCAGCCGCTCCACGGAAACAACGGGATTTGCGAGCAACCCGGCTTGCCGCAGGTCCGCCTGCGCAAGGCCAACCTCCTCCAACGTGGCGCTCAGGTTGCGGTTCATCAGGAGCGCCACCTTGACCGCCGTGTCGATAGGGACTTCGCCCCGGACCACTCGGCGCGCCCACATCGTGACGGCGGTGTCTGCACTGGTCGTTGCGGGCAGACGCCAGCTGCCACGTTCTGCCAACAACTCCTGCACCCGGCCGAGGTCCGTGGGTCTCCCGGCACTCGCGCAGCCGCTGATCATCCCGAGCAAGGCGAGGCAGGCTCCCCCGGCGGCGCCACGCGCAAAATTTGCGGTCACGCAGCTAATTCCCCGCCGCGCGCCGCGTCCGCGACGACCAGTGGACCGCCGAGATGCGCCAGCCCTGCGGCGTCCGCACGAGCACCACGAGTTCAGCGCCCGCTGAATTTACCGCGCGGCCACGATAGTCACCGGTGGTTGTGCTGGTCCCCGTCACCCACGCCACGTCTCCGCGAACCGTGACTCGACGTACGAGGCGGTCGCTCTTGATGGCCTGCGCGAATGCCATGTCCCCTGGCAGGTGATGCGAGCGGTACTCGTCCCTGGTCTCGACACCGCCAGACTCCAGGATCATCACATCGTTGGACAACAGCGAGAGTGCACCCGTACTGTCGCCAGCCGCGAGGGCCGCGTGGAACCTGGTCACGGCGGCGAGGGCCCCTGCCGAATCCGTGGTCGGCTGCACCCGCGGAAGTTCGACCACGCCATTCGCCTCGTGCTTGTGCCCGCCGGGCACTTCGGTCCGGAACACCACCGTCGCGAACGCTACCTCCCATCCTCGCGCTCCCGCGGCCGCCGGCGCTGCGTGCAACGTGCGCACGTTCCAGAGTCCGTCGTGATCAATCGCGATGGTCGCTTCCCCATCACCGTTGGTGACCATGTGTTGGTCCTTCACACCGGCCGGAAGCGCCGTGCTGTCGGTGACCGCGGCTTCGGGCGCCCAACCCGCGTGCAGGTGCGCGCCGGGTAACGGCTTTCCGCGAAACAGTAGCTTCACCGTGAGCGTGCCACCGGTCTTGACCACCGATGGATCCGTCGTCGGCACAAACTCAAGCGCGTGCCCTACCACCTTGGCGAAGGCGCGAGGCCCCCCCATCCCGACTTCCACAAAGGTCTTGGCATACTTCGTGGTGTGCTGTTCCAGGCTGTCAGTGCCAACAAACGCTCCCTCACTGTCGTACCGCTGTGACAGCTCCGGCGCCCCTTCCAGCGCGATGTAGCGCTTGAGCCCCGCCGGAAGTGTCCGCGTCGTGCGCGTCACAAGCGCGACACTCACCACACGCTGTCCTGCGGACCCGGGGCGCTGTTTCAACAGCAGTGACTTGCCGGCGACCGTCAGGTCCTTCACTGCCAGGTCATCGTTCGCTCCGATCACGCGGGCCTCCGCCACGCGCTCCGGCGTCACCGCGGACAGTGAGACCGGAAACTTCGAGCTCGTCTGGCCGCGGATCTCCATGCTCGCGTTCCCCATGACCATGAATGCGTTCGGGATGATCCAGAAGTCGTGAGCGGCGGCGACCGCCGCGGTGATCGCCAACCCGACAGAAACGACAGCCAACCTGAGCGGCGAGCGCAACGACTGCGTCGAATGCATGGTGCGACCTCGGGGTGAAGGAAAGTCCTGAAGGAAAGGAAGGAAGAACCAGACACGTTACAAGCGGGTACGGCGAAGTAACTGGGCGTTTGCGGCAACAATGATCGTGCTGGCCGACATCAACACGGCGGCAATGGCAGGCGAGAGGAGAAATCCCCACGGGGCGAGCACCCCGGCCGCAAGCGGAATCGCAATGACATTGTAGCCAGCGGCCCACCAGAGGTTCTGCACCATCTTCCGGTACGTCGCCCGCGACAACTCAATGATGCGCAGGACGTCGCGCGGGTCGCTGCGCACGAGGACGACGTCGCCTGCTTCCACTGCAACATCGGTTCCGGCACCGATCGCCACTCCAACGTCTGCCGTCACCAGCGCCGGGGCATCGTTGACACCGTCACCGACCATTAACACGCGCCGCCCCTCACGCTGCAACCCCTCAATGCGCGCCGCCTTGTCGCCCGGCAGGACCTGCGCGAGCACGACGTCGATCCCCACCTGTCGTCCCACGGCCTGCGCGACCGCCTCGGCGTCTCCCGTAAGCATCACCACGCGCACACCCTCGCGCTTCAACCCGGCGACCGCCGGTGCCGACTCATCTCGCACCACGTCGGCAATCGTGATGGCCGCCACCGCGTCCCTGGCCCCGTCCCGCTCGCGCACGACGACGACCCGCGCGCGACCGTCGCCAGCGGCTCGCGCAATCGCCGTCTCGATCGACGCGGACGGCCTGACGTTGAGCTGGGCGAGGAGCGCTGGTCCACCGACGTAGTACGTGGTCCCGTCGACGTCCGCGCGCACGCCCCGGCCGGGAAGCGACTCGAAGAGGAGCGCGCGCGGGATCTGCAGCAGGCGGTCCCTGGCGCTGCGCACAATGCCCGCCGCGATGGGATGCTCGGAGTCCCCCTCAACGGCCGCCGCGATCCGGAGGGCGTCATCCTGGGTCATCGTGCCGTCGACGACCACCTCCACGACGCCGAACGTCCCCCGAGTCAAAGTTCCCGTCTTGTCGAAGACCACGGTGTCCACGCGCCGAGCCTCCTCGAGGCCACGACGGTCGCGGATCAGGAGACCGTGCCGCGCCGCCAGCGTGGTCGAGTTGGCAATCACCAACGGAATCGCCATGCCCAACGCGTGGGGACACGCCACCACCAGGGTCGTCACCAGACGTTCAACGGCATACGAGGTCTCGGCCCCTGATAGTGCCCAGAAAGCCAACGTCGTCGCCCCCGCACCTAACGCTACCCATGTCAGCCAGAACGCTGCGCGATCGGCCAGTACCTGGGCCCGCGAACGCGACGTCTGTGCGGCAGACACAAGGCGCATGATCCCCGCCAGCACGGTGGTCTCGCCCGTTCCGGTCACCTCGATGCGCAGCGACCCCGACCCGTTGACGGTGCCCGCGATCACCTTCGCACCCTCGACCTTGTCGACCGGCGTCGATTCGCCTGTGATCGCGGACTCATTCACGGCACTGCGCCCGCTGCGGACGGTGCCGTCCGCGGGCACCGCAGATCCAGGCCGGACCAGCAGCTGGTTCCCCGGCCGCACGTCGGCCAAGGCGACTTCTTCCATCACCTCTGGGTCCGCACCCGCCCGGCGTACACGTGTCGCGGTCCGCGGGAGAAGCCTGGCGAGTTCACCCAGGGCTCCGCTCGCCTGCGCGATCGAACGCATTTCGACCCAGTGCCCCAGGAGCATGATCGTGACGAGGGTCGCCAACTCCTCCCACAGCGGCATGCCCGGATACCCAAGCGTCACTGCCAGACTGAAGGCGAAGGCCACACTGACGGCCAGCGCGATCAGCGTCATCATCCCGGGCAGCCGACCACGAAGCTCCCGATATGCCCCGACGAGGAACGGCCACCCCCCAATGCCAAACACCAGTGTGCCTGCCATGGCAGGCAGCCACGTGCTCCCGGGGAAGGCTGGCGCCGAATAACCAAAGGCGCTCTGCAGCATGTGGCCCCAGATCAGGGTCGGCGCGCTGAGGGCGAGGCAGGCCAGGAACCGCCGACGAAACATGCCGATGTGATGTCCGGCATGCTTGTCGCGCCCCCTGTCACCTGCCGTCCCTGGGTTCGTCCGAACGGACGATTCGTCCACCCTGCGATTCGCGGCTCGCCTCGCCGATTCCTCGGCATCCGCGTGCTCCCGATGACCCTCGACAGGAGCGTGGTCGTGGCCGTGGGTCATCGGGGAGTGCCCAGCCCCGCCGTCGCGGACGCCATCGGCGCCTCCACAGGCGCAGGCGTCGCCACCAGCACGGCGGTCACAAGGACCACCAACACCGCGACCGACAGCTCGACAGTGGCCACCCGCCGAAGCTGAGCGTTACCCGCGGGCGTACCCAGGCGAGGTGTCACCACGCGCCAGTTCCAGGCACCGGTCGCGCCCACAATGGAGAGCACGGCGATCTTGAGCAGGAGGATCTGCCCGTAGGTCGACGCGACGAGTCCGTCCCAGGAGCCGATGTTTTGCCAGCCGCGGAGCACGCCGGTCACGGCGACAAGAGCTGCACACACCAACGCGACGCGTGAGAATCGCCCCACCAGCGCCGCCAGGGCGGAGTCCCTTTCGCCGTCCGGCAAACGCTGTGTTGCTGGCACACCCGCGGCGAGCAGCAGCAGCAGCGTCCCGAGCCATCCGCCGGCACCGGCGACATGCATCCCGTCCACCAGTACGGCGAGCGCGCCCCCGGTGGCGGCATGCCCTGAGAGGGCCGGCGTGAGCGCCATCCCAAGCACCCCGATGGCGGCAACGTGGTGAGGAGTCTTGCGGCTTCTGCCGGAGCCGAAGGTCCACAAGAGCATCAACGCGGCACCAAACTGCAGCCCCCACCCCCAACCCCACACGCTCCCTCCCACCAGGTCGCGCGCCAAATCGGCGTCAGCGAGGTTCCCGCCAAATGCGAGCACCTGCGCGCCCAGTCGCCCAACGGACAGCACAAGCGCGGCCGCCGCCGCGCCGCGCCCCAGCTGCCAGCTGCGCTCGAGTGCGGCAGCGGCGGCTGTCTCCGGCAGCGTTTCCGCCAGTCGAGAGAACACCACGGCGCCGAGGAGGACGAGGATCGAGGCGAACGTAAGCCAGCGGATCGCCACGAATCCGGGAGCGCCCACGCCGGCGGCCTCCGGAGCAGCAGCGAGTGGAGCTGAGGGCGCTGTAGATGGTGTCGGCGGTGGGGAGATTGGGGGAACCTGGGCGGGTACACCCTCCGGCAAGAGCGTGAACGTGAACTCACCGCGAACAGGATGTCCGTCCCTGCCCGCTACTTGCCACCGAACCGTGTGCACTCCCGCCGTCCAGGGGCCACGGACAGACGCCACCAAGGTGCGCGGCATCCCTGCGGCCACGTGCACACCATCGAGCGCCACTGCCCCTGCCCCACCGGTGACCTCGATACGGCTGCCGGCGAGACTGACGTCTTCATTGAACGTGAGCCTGATCTCCGATGGAGCGACCTTCAGCTCCGCCTTCGCCACGGGGACCGAGGACCGAAGGACACCGTGTCCGAACGCGACTCGCGGCAGCAAAACAACGGCAACGACAGAGCCGATCAAGCCGACTCGGAATTTCACTGGGCGCCCTCCCTGGTGTCGGTGATTACCTGACACCGAGAAGATGTGATCAGGCTAGTTTTACGTAACATAAAGTGCTACGCCATCTGCTCCCCTGTCAACTCGCGCCTTCATGACTCAGGCCTTGGCGTTTCTGCTCTTCACTGGTGGCGCGTCGTTCCTCCTCGAGGCGCAGCCAGCGTCGCTCAACGGGTCGCTTGCGCTCCACACTGACTCCATGGGCGCGGGAGCCCCCACCATCGTCTTCCTCTCCGGTCTCGGTGCGACGTCTTCCTATTGGGCGAGGCGCGTGCGCCCTTTGGCGGAAACGCACAAGCTCCTCCTGCCCGATCCAATCGGATTTGGGCGCAGCGCGCGGCCCGATTCGACATACTCGCTGGGGTTCCACGTTCGCGCCGTGCAGCCGCTGCTTGATTCAGCCGGCCCCATCGTTCTGGTCGGCCACTCCTTTGGCGCGTTGGTGGCAGCCACCTACGCGCGGGCGCACCCTGAGAGCGTGCAGGGGTTGGTCCTGATCAGCGCGCCTGTCTACGCATCAAGAGCTGACGCCCTTGCGCAGCTCAGCCAGCGGAATCCCATCAAGCAGTGGGTCATGGCGCATCGGAGCTTCACCATCCTTCTGTGCAGCGTGACACGCCGCATCGCACGGCCGCTGATCCCCCTGCTGGCCCCGGATCTACCCGGCGAGATCCGCGACGATGCCACGGCACACACCGCCCGTGCTGCGACATCAACGCTGCATGACGGACTCTACCCCACAAACGGATTCGACCTCTTGCGCGCACTTCCGCTGGATCTGCCGGTCCTGATCATCCACGGGGATGCTGACCGAACGGCACCGTGGGCGGCACTCAAGCAGCTACTGGCAGAGCGACCAGAGTGGCAGCAGCTCGTCCTTCGAAACATCGACCATCATCCCCTCCTGCGCTCACCCGAGAGCGTAACGGAAGCAATTCGAGTCTTTGCCGCCTCGCCTCCACGACCCCCCGCGATCCTGGGAATGTCGCCCGACCTGCGCCCGTGAGAACGTCGGAAATGTCAAGGACAACGGGTCGCCTCGCGTGGCCCATGTGGTCATCGGTGGGATCAGGCACGATGTGGGCACTCGCTGTCCTTCCACCGGAGGACGCCGCCCTTGCAGAATAGGTGGCCGAGGGGACCAGTCGCATGGTCGAGGCAGTGCGGTGGCGTCGCGTGCAGGGACCCGACGGGCAAGGGATGTAGCACCATCACCCCGGACGACCACGCCAACAAAAGGGCGAGCACCGCACCTGTCAGTGCTCGCGTTGAGATGCGCGTTCTGACCACGGCGTCGACGCCGGTGAGCCGCTTGACGCGACGTTCGAGCAGATCGTACGGCTGAAACTCCACCACGGATCCAAGAGACTGTCGCGGGTTGGGGCCCCCAGCGAGGGTAACGAGAGCCGACGCCAGCTCGATCGGGAACCGCCCGGCGACCTCGCTATCCGCGTCGATTTCTGCTTCGTCCGCCAGATCATCCGCAACCCTCCGCAACACCGGCATCCAGAAGGCCACCATCGCCAGGAACCTCAGCAGCGAGAGCCGCAGCGGATCCCGGCGATCTGCGTGTACCCTCTCATGCATGAGCACCGCGGTGAGTTCCGTGCTGGTGAGCCGACCTCCCAGGCTCTCTGCCACGTAAACTCGTGGGCGCAGCCAACCCGCCGTGAACGCGGGGACCGGACTGTCCCTGAGGACACAGAGCTGCCGGGGCGCCAGCCCGGCAGCGGCCGCAGCATCCAGAAAGGGCGTGCTGGAGGACGCCGGGGTGATGGTGGCACCGCGAAGAATCGAGGAGGCGCGCACGGTCGCGCGCGTCCGATCCGCGATCGCGACGACCACCCCAACGCCGAGCAACCAGTGAAACGCGGTGTGCAGCGGAGCCAACAGGAGGTGCAGCGACACCAGACAGAAACTCCCGACATGTTCCAGCGTTGCCGGTAGCCAGTCGACCGCGCCCACGATGTGGTGGCCCACCACGGGGCTTGTGCTAAGGATGATCAGCAGCACGAGGGCCAGGAGGAGCCATCGCCGCCGCGCGTACTCTCGCACGCGAATGAGCCGATCGACCCCCGACGTCCGCATGGTCACTCTTCCTTCGTGCCCTGCTCTCGAATGCGCCGGCGGACCAGCCTCGCCAGTTCCTCCAGTTGCTCGGGGCGGTGCTCCGCGAGCACATCGACGAAGGAGGCGGTCACGGCGTCAGGCTGCAGCGACAGTATCCCCTCAACCACATGCCGCGACGCCATTTTCATGAACTGATCTTCCCTGAGGAGCGCCGAATAGTGGAAGAGCCCATCCCAGGAAGTGCGCGAGAGAATCCCCTTGGCAACCAGCTTATTCAGAACCGTGATGGTGGTCAGGTGTGAGACGGTATGCTCCTCAAGCAGACGCATATGAATTACGCGCGCCGGCTGCGGTCGGTCGAAGCGCCACACCGTTCGCAGCACACGCGCCTCCAAATCACCCAACACCTTCGCCAAACCCTCTGCCGACAACCGCACCGTGTCCTGCAACCGGGGTGCGCTCAGCCGCTGCGCCTTTCGGCGGGATGTCATACAGTCACGAGGAAGGAGGTTTGGTGGAAAGTACACACGTTTGATCCACTGTCAAACTATGAACCTCGGTCGCGCGGAATGCCCTGGACGGCCTACTCCTTCGAGCGACTGCGACACGGCCGTGGCCTTTACTTCCTGGCCTTCTGCGTCGATACTGTGCGTGAGACATGTCGTCACTCCGTCGAGCTTTTCGCGTTGTCCTCAGCCTCTTGGCCGCAACGGGGCTGATGCTTGCTGTGGGTGAGGAGCTCATCCCGGAGCTGCACGACGGGGACGCAGTCGCCACGGCTTCGGTGTCCCAATCCGGTCCACGGGACCTTCCCGGGGCCCCGCATTCGCCGACCTCGGCCCACATCTGTCACTGCCTCCACGCGCACGCCCTGGCGCCCGTGGCCACAAGGAGTGTGGCCCAGGGCGGCTACACAACGCGTCCGACACGCAGCCCCGACGAGCAGCTGCCCCGCAGCGCCTTCGGCGAACCTCCCCTGCGTCCACCGATCGGCTGACCTGCTGAGGCCCACAGCGGCGCCACCACGGCGTCGCTGCACCCCTTTGTAGAGTCCTCATGTCACGTCGCCTGATCCTGGCGATGGTGGCCCTGTCGCCGACGCTCATCCTCCCGGATGACCTCGGCGCGCAGGCCCGTCGCTTAACACTCGAAGCGGCTCTCCGTGTAGCCGCGAGCTCACATCCCGACCTTCGCATGGCCGTCGCCGAGGTGGCTGCGGCAAGTGGCGCGGTTCGCTCCGCGCGCGCGCGCCCCAACCCCGAGGCCACCGCCACCCTGGGACCCGCCACAAACGCTGACGCTCGCTTGACGAGTGGTCAGGCGGGCATCGGGCAGACCCTCGAGCTCGGGGGCAAGCGTCGATTCCGCACCGAAGAGGCGTCGATGCTCGAGAGCGCCGCCGAATCACGGCTCCAGCGCACACGGGACCTGATTGCCCTCGGAGTCTACCGCGCCTTTTCCCTCGCCGTGCTCGCCGAAGAGCGGGTGAGGACCGCCACGGACGCCGACTCAGTGGGTGAAGCCTTGCGGCAGGCGGCCGCCGACCGCCTCCGGCTTGGTGCGGGCACGCTGCTTGAGCTGAATGTCGCCGCCGCGGCCGCGGCACGCGACCGCCGGAACCGCCTCCTGGCCGAGCAGTCTCTCACCGCCGCGAGGTACACCTTGCAGTCTGCCATTGGCCTTCCGGCCTCTGACGAGGTGCAGCCTGAAGGGCCGCTGCCACCCTCGATCGGCGGCGGCGCCGCACTGGACGCAGTCGCGCTGGTGCAACGGGCGTTGTCGCTCAGGCCGGATTTGCGCGCGCGCGCGCACGAACTGGAGGCGGCGTCTCGTCGCGCTCGTCTGGCGAGTGCCCTCCGGTGGCCCGACCCCGCCATTGGCATCTCGGCTGGACGCGCCGAGGACTTTCAGGTCCGGCTCTTCACCCTCTCGATGCCCCTGCCCCTCTGGAACCGAGGGGTTGGGGATCGCGCCGTCGCCGCCGCACGGCTCACACAGGCCGGGGTGGAGGCAGCCCGCGCGAGACAAGACGTTGAGCGTGAGGTGCGCGTGGCGTTGCAAGCCTACCAGCGCGCTGCCGAAGCGACCACCGCGTTCGAGTCACAGGTCGTCGAACGGCTACGCGAGAACCTGGACCTCGCGCTGGAATCCTTCCGCAGTGGCAAGATCAGCTTCTTCTCCTACTCGACGCTGCGCCGTGACCTCGTCGCCGCGCGCTTTGACTACCTCGACGCCCTCGCCGACCTGGCAGAGCGTGACTACGCCCTCGCCGCAGCCGTGGGCGAACGCCTCGGAGGATCCCGACCATGAACCGACTCAGTTTCGTTGCACGTTACCTCGCCGCCGCCTTGATCGCCGGGTGCGGCGCGCCGACACCTGAGACCGAAGCCCCGGCCGACAGCAGCGCTGCGGTGGCGTCACACATCCGGCTCACTCCGGAGCAGGTCGCGTCAGCCGGCATCACCATCGGCGACGTCGTTCAGCGTCCGCTGGGAATTGCCATTGAGGCAAGCGCACAGATCGAGGCGATGCCGGATCGGGTGGGTCGCGTGGGGTCACGTGTGGCCGGGCGCATCGTGCGCGTGGCTGCTGGAGTTGGCGATGTCGTTCGCGAGGGCACAGTGCTCGCCGTCGTCGACTCGCCCGACCTCGCGCGGGCCAAGGCGGACTACCTGAGCACCCTGGCGGCGGCCAATCTCGCGCGCGTCACCGCCGATCGAGAGAAGGCGCTCTTCGAACGACGGATCAGCGCTGAACGGGAATGGCGTCAGGCGGAGGCCGACGCCATTCGAGCGGATAGCGAGAAGGAAGCCGCCGAGAACCGGTTGCACTCGCTCGGCGTTCCCGATGCCGAGCTCGCCGCTCTGCAGAATGAGGGGCACTACACATCGACCGTATCCCTCACCGCGCCGTTGAGCGGCACAGTCGTCGAGCGGTCGGCGTCGATAGGGCAGGCCGTGGAACCCGCCGACCTCCTCTTCTCCATCATGGACCTGCGCCAGGTGTGGATCGTGATGGATGTCTTCGAGAAGGACCTGCGGTTCGTCTCCGCGGGCCAGAGCGCGATCGTCACAGTCCCAGCGTATCCCGGGGTGACCTTCGCGGGGCGGGTTGCGAATGTCGGCGTTGTGCTTGAGCCCCAGACGCGCGCCGCCAAGGTGCGCGTCGTCCTCGCAAACCCGGATGGTCGGCTCAAGGCGGGGATGTTCGCGACCGTCGAGATTCAGGCTGCCACGCGGGGTGCGGGCGCCGGCATGTTTGTGCCAGCCGGGGCCGTACAACGTGATGGCGCCGACAGCGTCGTCTTTGTGTTGCGCACGGACGGGGCCTTCGAACCGCGGCGCATCACGAGCGGACAAGTCTCGCGGCAGTGGATCCAGGTCCTGAAGGGCCTGGGCCTCGGGGACCGCATTGCCGTGACCGGGTCCTTCACGCTCAAGGCCGAGTGGCGCAAGAGTGAGCTGGGCGAATCCGATGAGCACTAGGAGACGCCATGATTGAACGCATTCTTGTGTGGGCGCTGGGCAATCGCGTCCTCGTCCTGGTCTTCAGTATCCTCCTGTCCGGTGCTGGCATCGTCGCATTGCGCAACCTGCCGATCGACGCCGTGCCCGACGTGACAAACGTTCAAGTACAAGTGCTGACCACCGCCCCAGCGCTCGGGCCGGAGGAAGTCGAGCGCTTCATCACCACGCCGGTGGAGATCGCAATGAGCGGCCTCCCCGGGCTGGACGAAGTTCGTTCGGTGTCCAAGTTCGGACTCTCCGCCGTGACCGTCGTGTTCGCCGAAGGCACCGACATCTACCATGCGCGCCAACTCGTCAACGAGCGCGTGCAGACGGCCCGCGAAGCGATCCCGGAGGGGTACGGTGACCCCGAAATGGGGCCTATCTCCACCGGACTGGGGGAGATCTTCCAGTTCGAGGTTCGCGGGGAGGGCAAGAGCGCCATGGATCTCCGATCCATCCTGGAGTGGGAGATCGCGCCGCGCCTTCGTCGCGTACCAGGTGTCGTCGAGGTCAACAGCTTTGGCGGCGAGCTCAAGACCTACGAGGTGCAGGTGGTCCCTGAACGCCTCACCCAATACGGCATCGCGCTGGGAGACCTGTTCGAGGCCGTGCGGTCAAGCAATGCCAACGCGGGGGGCGCGTACATCGAGCGCAGTGGGGAGCAGTACCTCGTTCGGGGCGAGGGGCTGCTCACCTCGCTTGAAGACATTGGCAACGTCGTGGTATCGACCGACCGCGATGGCACACCCATTTACGTGCGACAGCTGGCGGACGTGCAGTACGCACCCCAGGTGCGTCAAGGTGCCGTGACGCGCGATGGACGCGGCGAGGTCGTCACCGGTATCACGATGATGTTGCTGGGGGCCAACGCGCGGGCCGTCGTCACCGACGTCAAGGCAGCCGTGGACGCGATGACGCCAGACCTGACGAGGCTCGGCGTTTCCATCGAGCCGTTCTACGATCGCACGGAACTGGTCGACAAGACCGTGGCCACCGTCACGCGCAGCCTGATCGAGGGTGGAATCCTGGTCATCGTCATTCTCTTCCTGATGCTGCGCAACCTGCGCGCGGGACTCGTCGTGGCCGCTGCCATCCCCCTTTCCATGCTCGGTGCGTTCATCGGTATGCGCGAGCTGGGGGTATCAGGCAATCTCATGTCGCTCGGCGCCATCGACTTCGGCCTGATCGTCGATGGGGCGGTCATCGTGGTGGAGAACGCCATGCGCCTCATCGCCGTACGTGGGCATGCGCTCGGGCGTGCCCTCACGCGAGACGAACGGACCGACGCTGTCCTGACAGGGAGCCGCGAGGTGCTGCGGTCCACAGCGTTCGGCGTCAGCATCATCGCGATCGTGTACCTGCCGATCCTGACCCTGACGGACATCGAGGGCAAGATGTTCCGCCCCATGGCGACTACCGTGCTCCTTGCCCTCGCGACCTCGCTGGTCCTGGCGCTCACGCTCGTTCCGGTGCTCGCCGCCCTCTTTCTCCCGTCGCATGTGTCAGAGGAGGAGAGCAGCATTGTCCGGCGCGCGCGGTCCTGGTACGAGCCGTGGCTGGATCGTGCGTTGTCACGCCCACGGACCGCCTTGGGGGCTGCCGCCGCACTCTTCGCCGGCAGCCTCGCCCTCACCCCGTTCCTTGGCGCGGAATTCATTCCACGCCTCGACGAGGGTACCCTTGCCTTGCAGGCATGGAGGCTCCCCAGCGTATCGTTGGAGGAGTCCCTGCGCCAAACCACCCGCATTGAGGCCGTCCTGCGCCGCTTTCCCGAGGTGACCACGGTGGTCTCCAAGACTGGGCGTCCGGAGATCGCCACAGATCCCATGGGCGTCGACATGTCGGACATCCTTGTGATGTTGAAGCCGGAGTCGGAGTGGACGACAGCCGACACCCGTGAGGGGCTGATAGCGGCGATTGACTCGGCGCTCAGTACGTCGATCAGCGGGACCATCCTTTCTTATTCACAGCCCATCGAGCTGCGCGTGAGCGAGCTCATATCAGGGGTCCGGTCGGACGTGGCGCTCAAGGTGTACGGCGACGACCTCATCGAACTCAAGTCGATCGCCGACGCCGCCGTTGCCGCCCTCTCGCAGATCCCGGGAGCCGCCGACGTAAAAGCTGAACAAACCGCGGGACTTCCCCTCCTTCGTGTCATCCTCGACCGCTCGGCGATGGCACGGTATGGAGTCCGCGGGGACGACGCGCTCGATGTCGTGAGCACGATCGGTGGCCGGGCGGCTGGGGTCATCCTCGAGGGAGCGCGGCGCTTTGACGTGCAAGTGCGGTTTGCCGAAGCATCTCGCAAGGACCCGGCCTTGATCGGGAACCTTCGGGTCCGGACGACCTTCGGCGGTTCCGTACCGTTGTCGCAAATTGCGACCGTCCGCCTGGATGACGGTCCGGCGCAGATCAGCCATGAAAACGCCCGGCGCCGCATCACCGTCGAAATGAACGTTCGCGGTCGCGACATCGCCTCGTTTGTCGCTGACGCGCAGCGTCAACTCATATCGGCGAACGTCGTACCGGCCGGCTATTTCGTGGAATGGGGGGGGCAGTTCGAGAACCTCAAGGCCGCATCGCGCACCCTTGCCCTCGTGGTGCCCGTTGCCCTCGCACTGATCTTCCTCCTGCTCTACATGAGCCAGGGATCCGTTGCCCTGGCCGGCATGATCTTCCTCAACGTCCCCTTTGCCATCAGCGGCGGGGTTCTCGCGCTCGCGCTGCGCGGCCTGCCCCTCTCGATATCGGCCGGGGTGGGCTTCATCGCCTTGTTTGGCGTTGCGGTGCTCAACGGACTCGTGCTGATGGGTTACATCAGTCAGCGGCGCACCGAGGGAGCGACGGCGCGAGATGCGGCACGTGACGGCGCGCACGTGCGCCTTCGTCCGGTCCTCACCACAGCGCTGGTTGCGGCCCTGGGGTTCGTGCCGATGGCCATCGCCTCCGGTTCTGGCGCAGAGGTCCAGCGCCCGCTCGCTACGGTGGTGATCGGCGGATTGATCACCTCAACACTCCTTACCCTCCTCGTCCTTCCCGCCGTCTACGCGCTCGTCGAGAGCCGCCGCGACCGCCAGGTCCCATCATGACCACTACTCGTCCCTCGCCGTGGCGCACGCCGTTCGCCGTGCGCACCTACCTCGCCGGTGCAGCGTGGCTCCTTGCCGTCCTATTGAGCCGGCTGCTGCAGGTCCCGGAGTCTGCCGGCTGGCTGCGCCTGCGGACTGACCCCGGGGGCCTGCTATTCTACGCCGCGTGCGTCATCGGGGGCCGCAACTTCGTCGGTGCCGGACTGCGGGCGCTCCGTCGCCTGCGGCTCGACATGAACTTCCTCATGACCGCGGCGATGGTCGCTGCGGTGATCATTGGAGAACCCTTCGAGGCGGCAACGCTGGCATTCCTCTTTTCCGCTGCCGAGCTCCTTGAACGGTACGCGGTCGACCGCGGGCGACGCGCCCTTGCTGAGTTGGTCGCCATCGCGCCGGAGGATGCAGAGCTGGTCGAGGATGGGGGCACGACGAGCCGTGTATCGGTCGAGGCGCTCCTGGTCGGTCAGCGCGTCCGTGTCCGCCCGGGCGGAAAGGTCCCGGCAGACGGCACGGTGCTGGCTGGTGACTCGCTCGTGAACGAAGCGAGTATCACCGGCGAATCGCTCCCGCGTTCAAAGCGCGTTGGCGATCGTGTCTTCGCCGGCACCATGAATGGTGACGGCACCCTCGATGTCGACGTCACGGCCGATGCTCGTCACAGCACGTTTGCGCGCATCGTGGAGCTGGTGCGTGTCGCCGAGTCGCGACGCGCCCCGGCGGAACAGCTGGTAGAACGTTTTGCCGCGTGGTATACCCCCATTGTGGTCGTGCTGTCCCTCGCGGTCGCCTTGATCCCTTCGATATCCGCCGGCCAACCCGACGTGGAATGGATCACCCGCGCGATTACGCTGCTCGTCATTGCGTGTCCCTGCGCGTTGGTCATTGCGACCCCGGTCACGATGGTCAGTGCGCTCACGAGTGCGGCGCGCAACGGCGTCCTCGTCAAGGGCGCCGAACATCTCGACACCCTCGCCTCCGTCCGCGCACTCGCCGTGGACAAGACAGGAACCCTGACGACCGGTCAACTCACGGTCGAGCAGTTCAACCTGCTCGGTACCGGGGACGCGTCGCGTGTCCTCGCCCTGGCAGGAAACGCCGAGGAGCGGTCCGAGCATCCCGTTGCCCGGGCGATCGCCACCTACGCGCGCGCGTCTGGCATCTCAACGCTCCCCGTCACGGAATTCACCGCCGAGCGAGGCAAGGGGGTGCGGGCCGTGGTTGATGGGGTGGCGATCACGATCGGCACGGAAGAGATCGTCGGAGACGCGGTGGCACGCAGCGCCCCGGCGACGCCACCCGGTGCCATGCGGGCCTACATCACGACAGCGAGCGGTGACGTCGGGATGTTCACGCTTCGCGACGTGATACGCGTGGAAACGGCAGACGTGCTACGTGCCCTGCACGCCCGTGGGGTTTCCCCCATTGTCATGCTCACCGGAGATAGCGACGAAGCCGCCGCGGTCATCGGGGCGAGCGCAGGAGTCGATGAGATCCGATCGCGCCTGCTGCCCCATGAGAAAGTCGCGGCCGTGGAGGACCTGCGGACGGCGCATGGCAAGATTGCGATGTTGGGCGACGGGGTGAACGACGCTCCGGCCCTCGCCGCAGCCTCCGTGGGCTTGGTGATGGGGGCTGCGGGATCTCCCGCCGCGATCGAAACGGCCGACATCGCGCTGATGTCGGACAATCTCCTCGCACTCCCCTACACCTTCGACCTCGCCCGGCGCACGCGCGCGGTGGTGCGCTGGAACATCGCCATCGCGCTCGCGCTGAAGGTTGCCCTCGGCGTCGGCGCTGCGCTCGGGAGCGTGAATCTGGCGATGGCGGTGCTGCTCGGCGATGTCGGCGGCGCGCTGTTCGTGACCGCGAATGCCCTTCGGCTCGCAGGACTGCGACCTGGGTTGCCCTCCCGGAGGCAGCCCGCCTCGACCGCGTGGGAGCGCCCGCGACTCCGCCCCATCCGCGGGGCGGAGCCGGGCAGGGATGCTTAGCGCACCTCGAACGTCAGCGACGCCCACTTCGACTCCTAGTCCACCGAGTCACGCGTCACTTTCGACATGTTGATGAACTTGATGTACCAGTAGCCAGCCGTCGTCAGGGGGATCGAAGCGATCCCCTGGGCATCCGAACGCGTGCTCTTCTGTTCGATGCCACCGCCCGACGGCATCTCGCCACCATACAGGACATACTGGTTCGCGGCGGGCTTGCCATCGACGAGCGTCCGCACGCGCAAGGTGGCGCCCTTCGCAAGGGAATAGGGATTCTCGAGCGGGATGATCTCCGCGGGATAGCCGAACGGGGTCGCG
>JAEUJL010000531.1 GCA_016794835.1 Gemmatimonadota bacterium
CGTACGCGCCGGTGGCCGGTGCGTGCTCGACTTCGGGGAGGAACATCGGGTGCATGCGGATCCGGAAGGAATGTCGGGAACGTATGGGCTCCGTCCCCCCCGCGGAATGTGCCCTAGCCGCTGCCGCGCCGGACCCGAAACACCTCGCTCCGTGTCTCGATCACCCGCCGCTCGCCGCCCAGCAGTCGCGAGAGCAGCGTGCGCGCCCCGCGGCTGAGCGCCGTGCCCGGGTTGCGTCGTCCGCGGACCGCCGGGTTCAGGTCGCCGCGCACCCAGCGCTCTAGCTCGGCGAGGTCCGAGACCGACAGCATCTCGAGGGTCAGCGTGGCCGTGTAGTACAGGGGCGCCCGCTCGTCCGGCGCGCCACGCATCGGGGCGCGCTCCGGCTGCTCGATGGCAAGCACCGCATCCGCGAGCCGCTCAAACGTCCCGAGGGGCCTCACGTCGTCGTTGACCACGCGCACGCCCTCGTACAGGCGGTGCACCGGATCAAAGCGCAGGACCACGTCCCACGTCACCGCCTGCAGCCGGCGGTCGAAGACGCCGGCCGTGCTCCACAGCTCAACGTAGTAGGTCAGGCGGGCAGGGAACCCATGGTCCAGCAGCTCCCGGATCGCGTTCGCCCCCAGCACCCCGGTGGCCCGAACCTGGGGACCCACGAGGCCCAGCGAGTCCCCGGGGGGAACCAGGAGTTGCAGGCGCGGACGCCCCTGTGCGCTCGCCGCTGATGCCGCCAGCAGCACCCACAGGGCTCCACCCATCCCCACCGCGCGACGCACCCACGCGACCACTCAGAACCTCGGCCGCAGGCGAATGAAGAAGTTCACGGGCGCGTCCGGCTGGTGCAGTGGCTTCGCCAGGTAGAGCCCCAGGTCATCGAGGACCAGGCCGAGTCCCACGTCCGTCTGGAAGCTCGACAACTTCGGGATCGCGCCGCGTGGATACGAACGACCGCCGTCCTCCGGGCCAACGAGCCAGCCGCGCCCGGCGTCCGCAAAGACGACCCACTGCGCCCCGCGTCCCCATCCGCGCCGGCGCCATTCGCGATCTTCATCCAGGATCCCGAAGGGGTCCAGGCCGAGGTCGCCGCGAAACTCCACCTGGGCCAGCGCCATCCGCTCGCACTCGCCCGGGGACCCCTGGGGGATCGCTCCCGTGGTTCCCCGAAGGTCGGAGCAGAGCAGCCGGTCGACGCCATTGGACAGGGCCGCGAGCCGGAAGTCGTAGCCGGGCAGTGTGCCCGGCCCGCCCAGTGAGAAGCGGCGCTGCAAGGGGAGCTCATCACCGCTCAGCCATCCCCCGGCCACGAGCCGAAAGTTGAGCTGTGCCCCGGGGGCCACGCGGTTGTAGCGTCGCAGGTCGACGAAGACCCGATCGTACGTGGTCGCCCCACCAGTGGTCGGGAGCCGCACCCCGGCGGTCGTGGGTGCATAACGAGTCGTGGTCCCGTCGCCGTACTCGTACTCGCCCGTCAGGTACCACCCCGTCGTGGGTTGGCGCTCGTCGCTCCGCGTGTCGAGCCGGAAGAAGCCCTGCCAGAGGTGCATCCGCGCGTCGTCCATCTCCGGGTTCGCGCGCCAGCGATCGGTATCGCGGAACGGGGTCCACGGGTCGTTCGCCGCCCGGGCGCCCCACCGCACGTCGGACCACGACGCGCCGAGCTCCAGCCGGCGCCCCTGGTAGACCGAAGCGGTCAGCGACCCCCCGTGCCGCGAGTAGTAGTCGCGAAAATCCCGGTGGAGAAAGAAGGCCGCGAGGCCGGATTCGGCGTCACTGAGTTGCCACGGCTCGACCGACGCCACCACGTCGAAGTGCCGCGCGCCCAGGCGCACCCCCTCGGTCCGTCCCAACCGCAGCTCTGCCTTGGCGGTGTGTCCCACATTGTCGGGGGTCCATTCAAACGAGTTCGCGGACCGGATGATCCCCAGGGCGTCGATGGAGAGTCGGCCCCAATCGAACTCGCGACCGAACACCGGGCCGAACTGGATCGGCAGTCCTTCCACCCGGTTGTAGGTGCGCGCCGAAACCAGTCGCAGGTCGCCCCAGCCGCGGTCCCGCCAGCGGTCGCGGCGTCGCCACCAAGGATCGTCCACGCGTTCGGACCACACCCGGCGCTCGCCGCGCTGCTCGTACGCGAGCCGTGCGCTGTAGGTCCGGATGCTTCCGCGGACCTGCCCGGCCTCCTGGCCCAGCACCTGACCACCGATGACGAGCAGGTCGCCATCGATGGAGCCCCCCGGCCGGAACTCCGCGTCCCCGTTGATCACGATGACCTTGCCGGTGGCACGACCTTCAACCACGAGCGGGCCGCGCACGACGACGAGGTCGCCCACCGTCACCCCACTGCGCAGCGTGTACGCGCCGTCGGCGCGTGTCGTGCCCGGGGCGTCATGGAGCGCGGTGACTTCGTCGAGCACCTCGCGGGGAATCGCAGCCGCGTCGAGGCGTTGCGCGTGCAGCCCGGGGGCGAAGGCGACCGACGCCAGTGCCAGGCACAGAAGGGAACGCATCATCGGGATACCAAACTGAAGGGGGACACCGCCCCAGTGGCACGAGTCGTACCACACACAAGGTTGCCTCATGTTCCTGTCGGCACAACAACTTCCACGACTGTCGCTGGCCGGGCCGTCCCCCGGTGAGGTCAGCCCCCCTGTGTCGCAACGACATCGGGGGCGATGTCGAGGCGACGCATGCGGCGATACAGGTTGGGTCGATCCGTCTGGAGGCGCCGCGCCGCCTCGGCCACGTTCCCGCCGCTGGCGGCGAGGGCGCGGGTGATGAGGACCCGTTCGTAGTCGTCGAGCAGCTCCGCCAGCGGGCCCGAGGTGGACTCGATCCCCGGGGCGACGGCCCGCACGGATTCCGGCGTCTCTGGAACGGCGATGACCCGACGCACGTCGCCCGCGGCGATCTGCTGGCCGGGGTGCAGGATCACGAGACGCTCCACGATGTTGGCCAGCTCGCGCACGTTGCCCGGCCAGCGGTAGGCGCTGAGGAGGGCGAGGGCACCGTCGGTCCAGGCGGGGAGCACGCGACCCGTCCGCACTCGGGTGCGCACCGAGAAATGCCTGACGAGGAGGGGGATGTCTCCGGCGCGATCGCGCAGGGGAGGGAGGGCGATCGGGATGACGTTGAGCCGGAAATAGAGGTCGTCGCGAAAGGCGCCGTCGCGCGCGGCGCGCGGCAGGTCCTTGTTGGTGGCGGCGATGAGGCGGGCGTCGACCGGGATGGCCTTTCCGCCCCCCACGCGCTCGATCTCGTGGGCCTCGATGGCCCGCAGCAGCTTGGCCTGGGCATCGAGCCCGAGGTCGCCGACTTCGTCGAGGAACAGGGTGCCCTTGTGTGCGAGCTCAAAGCGTCCGATGCGGCGTTCGGTCGCCCCGGTGAAGGCCCCGCGTTCGTGCCCGAACATCTCGCTCTCGACGAGGTCGCGTGGGATGGCGGCACAGTTCACGCGGATGAAGGCGCGGTCGCGACGTGAGCTCCCGGCGTGAATCGCCGCGGCGACCAACTCCTTGCCTGTGCCCGACTCGCCGGTGATGAGCACCCGAGAGTCGGTCGGGGCCACCCGGGCGATGAGGTCGCGCAGGGTGCGCATCGCCTCGCTCTCACCGACCATCTCGTCGGAGAGCCCGAGCTCCTGCCGGAGGGCCGCCGCCTCGCGCCGCGCCGACCGCAGGTCGAGGGCGCCGCTCAACGCCAGGGTGACACCGTCGGGGGTGAGCGGCTTCTCGAGAAAGGTGAACGCGCCAAGCTTGGTCGCGCGGACCGCGTCACTGAGGGCGGCCTTGCCGCTCATCATCACGACCGGGAGGTCCGGGAACCGCTCGCGGAGGACGGCCATGGTGGCGATGCCATCGAGGTCCCCGGGCATCATCAGGTCAACCAGGGCGACGTCCGGCTCGCTCTCCATCGCGGCGGCGATCCCGCTGCGGCCGTCGATCGCCTCGCGGACTTCGTACCCCTCCGCGCCGAGCAGCGCGGAGACCATGCGCCGCAGGTTGGCTTCGTCGTCGACGATGAGGACGGACGGCATGGCCGGTCTCAGCCCTTGTGTTCCTGCTGGCGGATGGGTTCGGGAACCCGCGCGGCCTGCGGCGGCCACTGCTCCATCGGGTTAGGGGCCGGAAGGGCCTTCAGCTCGCCGAGCAGCTTGTTGGTGAATCGCTGGCCCTCGGACACGCGCTCGATCTCGATGGCGACGGCGTCCATGGCCTGCTCGAGCCGTTCCAGGCGCGGGTTGGGATCGGCGCCGGCGGGGGCGGCCGGTCGGGG
>JAEUJL010000552.1 GCA_016794835.1 Gemmatimonadota bacterium
GCGGGCGGCATCGCCCACGACTTCAACAACTACCTGACCGTGATCGGCGCCTGTGCCGAGCTCCTGCGCGGGGAGACCGATCCCGCACAGGTGGAGTTGCTGATCGGTGAAATCCGCCTCGCGGGCCAGCGCGCGGCGGCCCTCACGCGCCAGCTCCTTGCCTTCAGCCGGCTCGAGATCGTGGAGCCACGCGTCACGGAGTTCAACGCGATCGTCGTGGAGGTGGAGAGCATGTTGCGCCGCCTCCTGGGCGAGGACGTGGTCCTGGTGACGACCCTCGCCTCGCCCTCGCCGGTGGTGTACCTCGACCCGGGCCAATGGACGCAGGTGATCATGAACCTCGCGGTGAACGCGCGCGACGCCATGCCCCGCGGTGGCACGCTCACGATCGAGACACGCGAGCAAGAGATTCTCCCCGCCGCGGGCGATGTGTGCGAAGGGCTCTCGCCCGGGCGCTACGCGAATCTCCTCGTGACCGATACCGGGGCCGGGATGACGGCGGCCGTACGTTCGCGGATCTTCGAGCCGTACTTCACCACCAAGCCCCGCGGCCGGGGCACCGGGATGGGGCTCGCGGTCGTGCACGGGATCGTCAACCAGGCGGGCGGGATCATCCGCGTGGACAGCGAGGAAGGGAGGGGCACGACCTTCGACATCCTCGTGCCGGTCGCCCGGGGGCGCACGGCGAGTGGCGACGTGCCGAGCGTGGATGCCGTGGCACGTGGCAGCGAGGCCATCCTGCTCGTCGAGGACGACGACCTGGGTCGCCGCGTGACCGGTCGGGCGCTACGCAGCGCGGGATACGCGGTGACCGAGGCCGCCCATGGCGCGGACGCACTCCGCCTGCTCGACGCCATGGCGACCGTGCCCCAGTTGCTGATCACCGATGTCGTGATGCCCGGGATGAGCGGTCGGGAGCTGGCCGAGCTCCTCCGGGAACGACTGCCGTTCCTGCGGGTGCTGTTCATGAGCGGCTACACCGATGATGCCGTCGTGCGGCACGGGGTGCAGCACGCCGAGGTGGCCTTCCTGCAGAAGCCGTACACCCTCGAGGGCCTGCGACGGCGCGTGCGCGACGTGCTGGACGCGCCGTAGTGCGCGGAGCTGCAACGAGTCGTTGGCGTCGACCGGGCGGACGCGCGATCACCCCGCCAGGCGACGCCACGCCGCGGCCATGCGGTCGCGCACGGCACCACTGAGCGGCGCCAGGCGGCCTGCACCCAGGTTGTCCACGACGTGCGCAGCGCGGCGCGTGCCGGGGATCACGCAGGTCACCTCGGGGAACGAGAGGATCCAGGTGAGCATGAACTGCGCCCACGACGCGACGCCAAGCTGCGCGACCCAGGGCGGGAGTGGCTGCGTTCGTATCTTCGCGAACGACGCACCGCCGCCGAAGGGGCGGTTGACGATGACCCCGACGCCGCGACGCGCACAGGCGGCGAGCAGCGCCGATGCGGCCTCCGGTTCATCCAGGGAGAGGTTGACCTGCACGACGTCGACGGCTTCCGACTGGATGGCCTGCGCGAGGTCATCGTGGGCGCTGGCCTGGTAGTGCGTGAGCCCGATGGTGCGGACGCGACCCTCGGCCTTCCAGGCCCTCAGCGTACGCAGGTGCGTCCTCCAATCGACCAGGTTGTGGATCTGCATCAGGTCGATCGGGTCGGCGCCGAGGCGTCGAAGTGAAGTGTGCATCTGGTCGATGCCGGCGCGTTCCCCGGTCGTCCAGACCTTGGTCGCGAGCCACGCCCGTGGCCCGGCGGGGCGCGCGGCGAGCAGCTCCCCGACCACCTGCTCGGAGGAACCGTACATCGGGGAGGAATCG
>JAEUJL010000580.1 GCA_016794835.1 Gemmatimonadota bacterium
GGAGGGGCGTCCCGCGTCGTCGGTCAGTACGTAGGAGCCCGCGGTATCGGTCACCACGAGGGCCTGGTTCCCCTTGAGCACCTGGAAGTTGACCACGTATCCCGGCACGCCGACGACCGCGCTGCCGTTGCGGCGGGTCACGCGCGCCCCGAAGGTGGGGTTCGTGTCCGTCGTCGCCGGGGGGAACGAATAACGCAGGTCCACCACCGACGCCGTGCCGTCGCGAACGATGGAATCGGGCACCGGCACCACCGTGACCAGCCGGGGTGAACTCTGGAGCCCATCGATGGCCGCGACGATGCGGGCCGTGGCGCTGGCTGCGGTGCCGAGTGGGCGGCCGATGAGCCAGCTGCCGGCGATGGTCACCGTGGTATCGAGCGCAATGAAGGTGACCTTGGCGTCCGGGTCCACTGTGCCGTCGTTGCGGAAGACCTTCGCCTGCAGCGGGGCCAGCGCGCCCGCGGCATTGCGCAGGGTATCCCCCGCATTGACGGACGGGTACGCGTACGGGACAAACTCGATGGAGCCGAGCTCGTCACCGTCGACCGTGATGTCGATACAGGCGGCGACGATCCCCGCCGCCAGCAGCGCGCCCACGCGCCCGGCTCGCCGCGCCCGCATCAGGTGAAACGCGGTGCGAGGTAGGTCGCGAGGTTCACGTACGCCTGGGCGGCCGCATCGGCCGGGGTGCGCAGGACGACCGGCTGGCCGGCGGCAAATGCCTCGAGGGTCGCGTCGGTGCGGGGAATGCGCACGTCAAACACCATGTTGCGCGGCAGGTGTGACTGCACGTAGGCCGCGACGCGTTCCGATGACGCATTCCCGGGCTCGAACATCGTCAGCAGGATCCCGTCCAGGGTGAGTTCCTCGTTGGAGTCGACCACGTCCTGGATACCCCGCAGGATCTGCGGAGTTGTCTGGAGGGCGAGCGGCTCGCACTGGAGGGGGACGATGACGTGCTGGCTGGCCTCCAGGACCCGGTGGACGATCGCTCCCAGTCCCGGGGGGGTGTCCACCACCACGACATCACACCGTTCCTGCGCAATGCGGAGCAGGTCGTGGAGGACGTTCGTCTCGGCGATCAGCTGCTGGTAGAAGGAGTGGTCGGCCGTGTCACTGACCGACCCCGCGAGGATGCAACGCAGCCACGGGAGCGCGGTGGGAAGGATGATCTCCTTGAGGGACCGCACGCCGTTCAGGTAGTCGGCGAAGCCATAGGTGGGATGGCCCTTCCGGAGCCCCACGCCATAGCGCACGGCGCCCTGCGGATCGACGTCGATGATGAGCGTCTTGAGCCCCCGCCGGGCGAAGGCGGCGGCGAGGTTGACAGAGGTCGTCGTCTTGCCGACTCCTCCTTTCTGGCTGACGACAGCGAGCACCCGCCCCACGATCAGCTGCCGGGTTCGATGGATGTCTCGTCGGGCTCGTCACCGACTGCGACGTCCGGCGCAGGGGAGCGGAGCGCTTTCAGGGCCTCACGCGCGTGCTCGACGTTGGCCTGGTCTGCCTTGCCGGGAGCGGCCAGGAAGGCCTCGAGATGCGCCTCCGCCCCGGTCCGGTCGCCACGCTTGGCCTTGAGGAAGGCCATCCCGTAGTGCGCCCCGGCATGGTCCGGCTTGACCTCCAGGGTCCGGCCATAACACCGCTCCGCCTCGCCGAGCTGGCCGATACGGGAGTAGGCGATCGCCATGTTCATGAGGACCTTGTGGTCATCCGGCTTGTCACGAAGGGCGAGTCGATAGGACGTCAGGGCAGCGTGAAAGTCGCCCTGACGCTCCAACGTCAGCGCCTCGGCGAGATAGTCGAGGCGCTGAGGCTTGAGTTCATCGTCGGATCTGCCGCCAATCAGGCGGCGCCACCAGGACATTCGGCCGGGTTTGGTGGTCGGGTGTGGACGAGCAGATGAGTCCGGCGTCAGGGTCAGGCGCGCCGGATCGTCTCTTCGCGCAAAGGTAACGGGACAGGCGCTGGGGGGTGAGGGGGGAAGGGAATGCGGTGTGTTCGCGGCTCGAGCGGGAGGCTGGTGACCGGGGAGGCGGGTCGCTGGTTGCTGCTGGTGGGGTCGAGCTGTCCTGGCCGCGACCGCCGCCCGCGACCCTCGCCCGAGCGCCACTTGCCGTTGTCCGGGAGGGTCGTCACCCTTCGTTCATGCCCCGTCGCTATGAGGTTGACCCATCGAAGGGCCGCTTTGATGTCGAGTGGCCGCTGTTTGGTGAATTGTCGCGTGCCCTGGCCTTGAAGGTCGCGCGGAGCTGGTCGCCGGAAATCGTCGTTGGGGTGGCGACCGCGGGGGTCATTCCCGGAGCCGTGGTGGCTGCGATTCTCGGCTGCGAGTTTCGCTCCATCCTCGTGACACGCCGCGAGGCGTCCCACGTGCGGGAGACGCCGGCCGTGCTCGGCGCGGCGCCCCATGAGGTGCGGGGCCGGCGGGTCCTGGTGGTGGACGAGACCTGCGACACCGGCGAGACGCTCCGGCTGGCGATTGCCTCGATCGTGAATGCCGGGGCGAGCGAGGTCCGGTCCGCCGTCTCGTTCCGGACGGGGAGCTACGAACCCGACTACCATGCCCTGGCGACGGAGAGCACCATCGTGCTCCCGTGGGATCGCGAGGTCCTGGTGGACGGGGTGCTGGTCCCGAACCCGAAGTACGACGGCGCCTAACGCGGCGCGCGGGCGGCGCGGAGGGCGTTGAGGATCACGGCCACGTCGATCGCTTCCTGGGCGATGGCTCCGGGGATCGGGGCGAGGTAGCCGAGGGCCGCGGCCACCATCCCGACGGCGGACAGGCCCAGCCCCACCACGATGCTCTGGCGGGCGATCGCCAGGGTGCGTCGCGAGATCTCGACCGCGTCGGCGACGCGTTCCAGGTTCGGGACCAGGAGCACCGCGTCGGCACTCTCCGCGGTGATGCCGCCGCCGTGGTCGGCGAGGGCGACGCCCACATCCGCGCGGCTCAGCGCCGGCGCGTCGTTGGTGCCGTCGCCGACCATCATCACCGGGCCGTCGTCCCGGGCCAGCGCGGCCACGCGTTCGACCTTGTCGGCGGGCAGCAGGTCGCCCACGGCCTCGACGATGCCGAGGGCCCCGGCGATGGCGGTGGCATTGGCCGGGTGGTCGCCGGAGAGCAGCACCGTGCGCTGGATGCCTAACGACGACAGGCGGCGCAGCAACGGCGCGGCCGACGGGCGCACGGCTTCGGCAAACTCGATGGTGCCGGCGAGGGCACCGTCGATGGCGACGGTGGCGCGCAGGGCGGCCGTGGTCGGCGTGGGGGGCGACCCGACGGCTGGCAAGGTCGCCCGGACGTACCCGCCGGACCCGACCACCACATCCCGTCCCTCCACGCGGCCCCGCACCCCTCGCCCCGGGCTCTCCACCACCGCCTCCGGGAGCGGGAGCTCCGGGTCGTTGAGGCGCGCCGCGGCGACGACCGACGCCGCCAGCGGGTGCCCGGAGTGCTGCTCGAGCGCCCCCGTGAGGCGCAGGAGCTCACGCTCGCCGATCGGGCCCACGGCGTGCACCGCGGCAACGCGTGGCGTGCCGATCGTCAAGGTGCCGGTCTTGTCGAACACCACCGTCCGGATGCGCGAGAGCCGCTCGAGGGCGATCCCGCTGCGCACCACGACCTGCTGGCGGGCGGCCCGGTTGATCCCCCCGATCATCGCGATCGGCGTGGCGAGGATGAGCGGGCACGGGGTGGCGACCACCAGCACGGCCAGCACCCGGAGCGGGTCCCCGCTCGCCCACCAGGTGATCGCACAGACGAGGAGGGTGAGCGGCGTGAACCAGGTCGCATA
>JAEUJL010000597.1 GCA_016794835.1 Gemmatimonadota bacterium
GCCAGTTCGACGGGGAGCCCGTGCCCGCCGCTGAACGACTCGAAGGTCACCGGGTACCCGTCGGACCGGAGGGTGGGGACGATCACGTCGCGTGAGACGGCGAAGGGAAGCACTTCGTCGTTTGTCCCGTGCACCACATGCACGGCGGGCTTCCCCGTGACCGGGGTTTGCAGCAGCCCGCCCGGGGAAAAGGCGGCGAGCCGCGGGAAGAGGTCGCCATTCGCACGCCCCAGGGCGAGGGTGTAGGTCGCTCCATCCGAGAAGCCCGCGAGGCACATGCGCCTCGGGTCGACCTCCACGCGCGCGAAGAGCCAGCGGAGCACGCCGTCGATGCCGACCACGTCCTGCCCGTAGCCGTCGAGCAGCAGGTCCCAGGTATTTCCGTTGGCGTGCGGCGCGACCATCAGGACGCCAGTTTCATCAAGGGCCGGCTGCAACGCTTGCACGTACGCGGGGACGTTGCGACGCGCCCCGTGCAGGAAGAGAAAACATGGGACGGGGCCCGGGCGTCGCGTGGCAGGCAGGTACGCGTCCACCAGGGTGGCACCGACGATCGTGCTGATGCGCCCGGGGGTGAGTGGCGTGGTGGTGACGGCACCAGGTCGCGCACGCAGCCCGTGGCGGTCATCGCCTGGTGGTGCCGTGACGGCACAGGACAATGCGGCGAGCACGCCACCGTGCAGGAAGGAGCGTCGGGTACGCATGCGCGGGTGGGCGTCAGGGTGACGGAGCGCCTCGCCGCTCACGAGGGCGGGTACGGCGGAGGCCGCTCGCCCCTGGTTGCGAGCGTGGCCTCAAGGAACGCGCGCGGGACGGCCGCCGAGATGTAGAAGCTGTTGAAGGCGTCCGTGCGAACGACGTCAGACCCGGCGAAGAGGGGGAGGAAGCGGGCGAAGGACACCTCGGCGGTGAACTGCTCGAGCGTGCGTCCGCGCTTGACCGCATCGGCGGCCTGGTCGCGCGTGAACTGGAGGAGGGTGCGGGTCTGCTCCAGGAAGGCCAGGTCGTGTTGCACCTCGCCATGTCCGGGGACGATTGCGCGCGGACGAAAGGTCTTGAGGTGGTCGAGCAGCGGGATCCAGTCGTTGAAGTACGCGGTGCTCGGGAAGGGGCAGGGGAAGGTCAGGAGATCGCCGGTGAGGAGGACGCCGACATCGGGCACATAGGCAAAGGCATCGCCCGATGTATTTCCCCACCCCCTGGTGTAGATCATCACCACGCGGCCCCCCAGGTCAATGCGCAGGGAATCGTCCAGCACCTGGTTGCTCGTGAGCGGGATGGCACGGGACACTTCGGGCATGAACTCCGCGAAGTCCCGGGTGTTCAGCTCGAAGATCGTGCGCGTCGTGGCTGGCAGGGGACGCCCGTCGCGCATCTTGCCGGTGGACAGGCGGAGGCGCATCAGCGAATCCGTGGCCGCGAACCCCTGGACCTCCTTGATGAAGTGGGCCCCGCGGTCGAGGATGCCCTGCTGTGTGGCTTTGGTCCCGATGAAGCGCACGCCGGGGAACGCCTGCTGGTACTCATGATTCCCGAGGTGGTGATCCGGGTGCCAGTGCGACGTGACCACGTATCGCACGGGCTTGCCGGTGAGGGTGCGGAGTTCGGCGATCTGGCGCCGTGTGACCGTCGGCATGGCACCCGTGTCGAACACGAGCACGGCGCTGTCGCCCTCGACGGCGATGGAGTTGCCGGCCTGCAACCCGGTGCGTTCCTCCGGAGTGATGAAGCCATAGACGCCCCGCGCCACCGTCACGGTCTTGTAGGAGAGGATCGAGGGATAGTCCTGCGCCGACTGCGCCGTCGCCGCTCCGAGCGGAAGCAGGGTGGCAAGGAAGACTCGACGGAGTGCCGGGAGGGAGCGAGTGTTCACCGGTCTGTTGGTCCTGTCCGTGAAGGGTGTGGGCCCCGACGCCCGGGGCGTGATGCCGTGGACGGAGGGGGTGGCCGGATGATGGCGATGGGCCTGACCCGACGGCGAGAACGTTCTTGCGCGGTGATCGCGGCCCGGCGCACGCGCACAATCGTACAAGACGCGGGCCCCGTCCGCGGCCACATTGCGCGAGGCCTGAAACGGAGGAGCGAGTGCCGCGTGCCGTGAGGGATCGGATCGGATGGCGCTGCTGGCAGGCCCTCTCCATCCCGAGGGTGGCGGGCCGACGGGGGCTCGTGCTCGGCAGCCTCGTGGCGGCAGCCTGTGCGGGTGGTGGCCCGGCTGAGCGCTATGGATTCGTTGCCACGTTAGGCGTGGATACGGTGTCCGTGGAACGCGTCGCGCGCACGGCGCGGAAGCTGGTCATCGACGGCGTCGACCGCTTTCCCTATGTCCGACTGCGGCACACCGAGTTCGACCTTGCGCCGGACGGCAAGCTGGCGCGCATGGTCATGGAGGTG
>JAEUJL010000610.1 GCA_016794835.1 Gemmatimonadota bacterium
CTGTCAGCCGCCGGGACTTCTTGCACGCCGCGGGTGCCGCGGCCGCGACCCTCACCGCCACCGCCGACCTCCAGGCCGCGCCAGGGACCTCACAACAACCTGACGTCGTCACGCCGTACTTCGGCAAGAAGCCGCTCGCCCGTGGCGCCAACGGGATGGTCATCACGTCCAACCCACACGCGTCGCGCGCAGCGGTGGACATCCTGAAGTCTGGCGGCAATGCCTGCGACGCCGCCCTCTGCGCGTCGGCCGTCCAGGCGGTGACCGAGCCGCACATGACGACGATCACCGGCAAGCTGAGCATGCTGTACCTGGACGCGGCGTCCGGGAAGCTCTCGTACCTCAACGGTGGGATGAACGCCCCGCTGGCACCGCTGCCCGGCTTCTCGCCTGCCGATCTCACCACGGGACGCGGGGCTGGGGTGCCGGGCTGGTGGGGTGGCTTCGAGGCGGCACATGCCCGGCTGGGATCGCGTCCTCGCGCGGAGCTGATGCGCGCGGCCATCCGCTACGCGCGGGACGGGTTCCCGATTTATCCGTTCCTGTACGCCGAGATGTTCCACCAGCTCGACACCATCGGCCTGAGCCCAACTGGCCGCAGCATCTACATGCCGCACGGCGCACTCCTGCCACCGGGGAGCGTACTCCGGCAACCGGAAGCGGCCGATACGCTGGAGCGGCTCGCCGCCGAGGGGAATGCGTTCTGGAAGGGCGAGTTCGCGCGGGACTACAGTGAGGTGGTGAAGAAGGCGGGCGGCGTGATCACGCCCGAGGACTTCGAGCGCTACGAGGTGCGCTGGGTCGATCCCGCGCACACCACCTATCGCGGATACGACGTCTACGGTTCGCCGCCGCCGGACAACGGGGGCACGCACGTCATCGAGGCGCTCAACATGCTGGAGCTCTTCGACCTGCAGCGCATGGGCCCGCCGACTGCCTCCGGGGAAACGCTGTACTGGATGAACCGGATCGTGAACGAGACGTACATCGAGGGGAGCAAGCACACCGATCCCCTCACGCACGACGTCCCGACGGACTACATCGTGTCCAAGGAGTACGCCGCGTCGCGGTTGCGCATGTTGCGCATGACACCGCCCCGCAATCCGTCGCCGGCCCCACCGCCGGGGAGCAATCACGTCACCGTCATCGACGGACGCGGCAACGTCGCGACGATCCTGCATTCGGTGATGTCGCTGCCGTGGCAGAACGGCTTGTTCGCGAAGGGGGTGAGCATCGCGGCATCGGGGACGCACTTCCTGCGCATCATGCCGCGGCCGGGCGAGCGGGCAACGGTGTTCGTCGCGCCGATGATCATCATGAAGGACCGCCGGCCCGTGATTGCCGCGGGAAGCCCGAGCGTGGGACTCCTGCAGAACATCGTGCAGAATGTCACGAACATCCTCGACTTCGGTGTTCCGATCGAGGAGTCGGTCGTGCGTCCGCGTTTCGGTGGCCCGTCGAGCGCCGTGCCGGGAGCCAACTACATCGAGGTGGACATCGACGAGAAGGTGCGCGCCGCGGCGGAGAAGCTCGGGGCGCGGTGGTACGTCACGTCACCCTGGCACTTCATGAACGGGACGTTCGAGGGAATCCACATCGATCCGTCCACGCGCGTCGCGTCCGCCAGCGCGGACCCGCGGCGATGCGGGATGGCGTACGCGGTGTAGGACGCACCTGCTGCCGCTCCCCGAGCCACGTCGGGGAGCACTCACGGCTCGGCCCGGCGTGACCGCGTCACCCGATCGAGCGTGAACAGGATGTCGGTCGCCTGACGCGGGACGATCGTCTGCATCCACGCATGGATGCGCGTGATCCATGGCTCGTGCAACAGCGCCCGCACGACCGGGACACGATCCGCGGTACGCAGGTCCAGGGCATGGCTCGGAGGCACCACGCGGGCGAACGAGTTCTCCATCGAACTCAGGTCGCCCAGCACGTTGCCCATCCCTTCGTACTTCACCGCCGCCATGCCGATCACACACAGGTCGCGCCCGAGCGCACGGCGCAAGCGCGTACCCATCATCGGCGTGGCGGGCCCCATCGCCGGGAAGGCCATCGGGACGTCCCAGACGTGCCCGTTGTGCGCGAAGACGAGGATCCGCCCTCCCGGGCCCTGCTGATCAAGCACCCATTGGGTGTTCTCCGCCATCACGCTGTCGCGCAATCGAATCGCGAACAGGCTGCGTGGACCCTGCGACCCGGACCCTGCAAACGACTGTTCGAGGCGCGTCGCGGCCCACGCGTTGCGGATCGCAACCGCGCGGGCGTGACGATCGGTCGATGGCACCGCGGTGACCGCACGACCCAGGCGACCTAACGCGGTCCGCAAGCGGGACCGCTCATCCGGCGACAGCTCGGTGAACCGGCCGGCACTGAACCGAT
>JAEUJL010000642.1 GCA_016794835.1 Gemmatimonadota bacterium
ACGCCCGTGGCCCGGCGGGGCGCGCGGCGAGCAGCTCCCCGACCACCTGCTCGGAGGAACCGTACATCGGGGAGGAATCGATCACCCGCCCGCCGCCATCGAGGAAGGCGCCTAACGTGGCGGCACACTCCGCCCGGGCCGCGCGATCGCTGCCGACGTCGAAGGTCTGCCAGGTGCCGAGGCCAATCACCGGCAACATCTCGCCGGTCGAGGGGATGGGTCGCGTGTGCATCGGGCGTTGGGGCAGGGGGAGCGTCCGCAGGGCGCCGACGCCAAGGGAGCCCAGGAGGAGGTCGCGGCGGTTCACGACGCGTCCCCGGGCAGGCGGGGTGGCGCTTCGCGCGCCGACGGGAGGGTGCCTCCACCGGCACGGGCAATGGCCAGGGTGCCGGCCGCGGATCCGGCGCACAACACGGCCACGGGGCCAAGCAGCCCGACGGCGCGGAGCCAGAGCGGGGTGACCAGGGGCATGGCGCCAGCCGCGAGGGCCAGGCCACCGAGCGCCCCTCCCGCGATCGCTCCCCACGCGGCGAATCGTGGCACCGACAGCTCGTCAAAGCGACGCCGCCGGGCGGCGATCCCGAGCACCACCGAAAAGGCGACCCCGCAAACGAATCCCGGGATGGCGAGCGCCTGGGGCCACATGTCGAGGACGCGACCGTCACGATCGACCAACCCCTCCATGATGAGGCCGCCGATGAGCCCCCAGCCGAGGGCCCAGGTCACCCCCATTCCCAATGCGCCACGGAGACGTTTCAGCCAGGGATTCATGGTGCACCACGATGGAGGAAATCGACCGTCACCACCACCGATACGACGGCAGGGCCCCCGAAGTTCGGGCAGCCCCCCGTGCATCGCCTCCCCTGATGTTACGCGCCCACGCCCTCCACGCGGGGGCCCCCTGCCAGGAGCGTGCGTCCCGCGGCCTGGGCCCCGCCTATCCGGGGCCTCCGCCGTCCGGCCCGTCATATGAAACGCCCGTCCCCCTCACCCAGTCCGGGATGAGACTCGCACATTCACTGGATGGCCCACCCCGCCTTGCCAACCCCGGACCTCGAGGCATCGCTCGCCGCGCTGCACGAGGCGGGCTTTGCATGGGCACGGAGTTGCTGCCAGGGGGACCCGGACCTTGCCGCGGACGTCCTGCAAACGACCTATGTGAAAATCCTGGCGGGGAACGCCCGGTTCGCCGGACGGTCCTCCTTTCGGACCTGGCTGTTCGGCGTGATTCGCTTGACGTCGTTGGAGCTGCAGCGTCGCGGGGGACGCGAGTTGCCGTTCGACGCCGATACCGATGCCGAGTCCGGGGACGCCAGTGCGGAGCTGGAGGTCATTCGCGCCGAGGAGCACGAGGCGCTACGGGCGGCCCTGGGCCGATTGCCCGATCGCCAGCGCGAGGTGTTGCACCTGGTGTTCCAGCAGGAGATGACGATCGCCGAGGCGGCGGGGGTGATGGGGGTGTCGCTGGGATCGGCGCGCGTCCACTATGAACGCGCCAAGAAGCGCTTGCGCGCATTGCTCGTGGCCGGGGGCCATGGGCGGCGGACCGGGCAGGCGCCCGGCGACCTGGAGGAATGACCCATGACCCACGACGACGAACTGGAGCAGCAGCTGCGCCCCGCCTTTGACGGGTTGCGCCGCGCGGATGCGCAGGCGACGCCGTCGTTCGAGGCGATGCTGGCCCGGGCGCGCGAGCAGGCAGCGGCGCCGCGCGAGGTCC
>JAEUJL010000600.1 GCA_016794835.1 Gemmatimonadota bacterium
CACGTACCGGGCGCGCTCGCGCGAGTCCCAGCGTGGGTCGCCGATCCAGGGGGTCGTCGAGCGTGGCTTTCGCCCTGAGGCGATGGTCAACGGCGGGGTCGCCATGGTCTGGCTCCCGTACGATCTCTACCGCAACGGGACCTGGTCACATTGCGGGGTCGACGTCTTCACCTTCGTGAAGGCCGATGGCAAGTGGCGGATTGCAGCCATGGCGTGGAGTGCCGAGCAGCCGCCGGTGTGCGAGAAGCACCCTGCGGGGCCGCCGCCGACGCGGTAGCGCACGACTCCCCAGGCGGATGGCGCCGGACCGGCCCTGAGCCGGCGGGTGCGGCGCGGGGCCCCCCCGGGTGCCTCCCCGGAAGGCCCGAGTACCGGCGGGCGCGTCCGGCGGTCGACGCACCGCGCAGCGGCCATGGGTCGATTCACCCACGCACGCGGGGAGCGCGCGGCGCGACCTTTCCGGGGGCCCCGTTGCGTCCCCACGGCTCGCAGGCCAAATCCCGCCTCCCCATGCGTCACATCCTCATTGTCGAAGACAACGCCGACCTCGCCTCGGGACTCAAGCGCAACCTGGAGGTCGAGGGGCATCGTGCCACCATTGCCGGGACGGCCCGCGAGGCACTGACCGCGGTCGCGCGGCAGGTGCCGGACCTGGTGGTGCTCGACCTCGGGCTCCCGGACAAGGACGGGTATCACGTCCTCGAGCAGTTGCGCGAGCAGGGGGTCCAGGCCCCGGTGCTGATCCTGAGTGCCCGGGGGCTCGAGTCGGACAAGGTGAAGGGGTTCCGCCTCGGCGCCGACGACTATGTGACCAAGCCCTTCGGGGTGGTGGAGTTGATGGCGCGCATCAGTGCCCACCTGCGTCGTGCCTCGCAGGACCCGGGAGCCGCGGCGCCGCGCTCGCTCAGCGACGAGGCCCTCCAGCAGCAGTACGCCCTCACCGAGCGCCAGGTCGAGGTGGCCCGCCTGCTGGGGCGCGGGCTGTCCAACGCCGAGATCGCCGAGTCGTTAGGCCTGAGCACCTTCACGGCACGCAACCACACCGAGCAGGTGTTGTTCAAGCTGGGGGCGTCGACGCGTGCGCGGGTCGGGGCCATCCTGCGGGGTGAGGCGTGACGGCACTCAGTGCCTGGTGGCGCGAGTGGCACCGTCCGAAGCTCAGCACGGTGGTGTATGTCGTCCTGTTCCTGTCGATGGTCGCGCTGTCGCTGGCGACCTCGCTGGCCTTCAGCTTCCTCACGGCGCAGCGCAGTCGCACCGCCGATGAGGCGATCCAGGAATACGCGGCACTCGGCGCCCGGTTGTTCGGCGATCGTTCGTTTGGCCTGTTCGAGGGTGCGCGGCTGCGCATCCTGAGCGTGGCGTACGCCGCGCGGCTGGGCCCCGGGCAGCCGCTGCCGGACTTCGCGACCTTCGCCACCGATGCCGCGGGCGACATGGACTTCCTTGGCTTTGCCCCCGGCGACTCCAACCGCGGCTTCTTCTCCCTGGACCTGCGCTCGGGGCGGTGGCAGGCCACCGGAGCCGCGAGGGACACGGTCGTCGCATCGCGCATCCGCTCCCTGTTGCGTGAAGCACGCACGACGCCCATGCGTCGCCTCGACCCGCGCGTCGCACCGATGACGGATCTGGGGAATCCCCTGGTGTTGAGCTATGCCGCCGTCCAGGATCGTGCCGGGGCGGTCGTCGGATGGATGGGGTTCACCTATTCGCGCCACCTCGGCTGGCGATCGGTCGGCGGGGCCGTCATGGCCGAGCTGCCGCTCCTGCCGGGATCCCTGCTCGATTCCACGATGCAGGCGGGGCTGGGGAGTGCGCGCAGCGATTCGTTGATCGCGATGCGCGTCGTGGATGCCGCGGGGGCGGTGCTGTACGAATCGCGGCCGCCGTTCGCGGGGAGTCCCGCGGGATCGTTCACGTCGGCACTTGGCAGTGGCGTGCGCTTCGAGGCGACGCTGCATCCCGACCTGGTGGCCCGGCTGCGCACCGGCCTGCGCGCGGGCAATTCGCGCATCTTCTACGAATACCGCGACATCGATGGCCGCCTGGTGCGTGCGCCGCTGCCGTTGGAGGCCCTGCTGCCGGTCGTGACCTTCCTCTTTGCCGTGTTTGCCGGGGTAGGCCTGTGGCGCGAGCGCTCGATCACGCGCACCCGCCGTGACTTCGTGGCCAGCGTCTCCCACGAGTTGCGGACCCCGCTGGCGCAGATCCGGATGTTCACCGAAACGCTGCAGCTGCGCCGCGAGCGCGACGACGACGAGCGGGCCAAGTGGCTGGGGATCATCGGGCGTGAGGCGCGCCGCCTGGGGGACATGGTGGAGAACATCCTGCTCTTCTCCCACGTGGATGCCGACCGGGCGAAGGTCGAGAAGGAGCGCACGGACCTTGGGGAGTTGGTCGAGGAGGTCGTGGAGGGGTACGTGCCGCAGGCGGCGCAGCGCGAGATGCGGATCGTGGCGGACGCGCCCTCGCGCATCTTCTGCCTCGTGGACCCGCGCGCGATGCGTCAGGTGGTGGTGAACCTCCTGGACAACGCCCTCAAGTACGGCCCGCGCGGGCAAGTGGTGAACATCGACCTCGAGCGGGTCGAGGATCGCGTCAAGCTGCGCGTGCGCGACCAGGGGCCCGGGATCCCGGTGGCGGACCGTCGTCGGGTGTGGCGCCCGTTCGTGCGGCTCGGCACGAAGGCGGTGACGGGTGGGAGCGGGATCGGGCTCGCGGTGGTGCGCGAGCTGGTGGCCCTGCATGACGGCACGGTGTCGGTCGCCGAGGCAGAGGGGGGCGGCGCGTTGTTCGAGGTGGACCTGCCGGCGAGTGACAGCCTGGCCGGGTTGACGCTGCGGGAGACCGGGGAATTCCGGGCGCGCGAGGTCGCTGCGCGCGCGGCCGCCGATCGGGCGGCGGCACGGCCTCGGGACGAGCGCGCCCCCACCGCATGATCCTCCCCCGCAGCTAAACGATACGGGCCACGCCAGGGGTACGCGCCACGGCGCTCAGGGTCGACCGGTTCGCTCGTGACGTCGAGGGGCGTGTGGTGCGGCCCCTCCGTGTCGCTAGC
>JAEUJL010000720.1 GCA_016794835.1 Gemmatimonadota bacterium
TGCACCTCGACCTCGCGCCGCTGGGGCGCTACCTGGATCCGGTGGCCGCCGACGAGGTGGTCTTCGGCCGCGAGGAGACGGCCAGCCGGCGGATCACGTTAGGCGCGGTCCCCACGCTCGTGGGGTATCGGGCCATGGGTGGCGGCGCGGTGCTCGCCGCGCCGGCGCGACGTTCGGAGCTCACCCTCGAGCGCCAGCGAGGCGATGTCCTCGCCCTCCTCTTCGTTGCGCTGGCCTTTGGCGGGGCGGTCGCCTGGGGGCTGTCGGGGCTCGCGGCGGTCGCCTTCGCCCGGCCGATCAACGCGCTCCGACGGGCCGCCGATCAAGTGGCGGGAGGAGCACGCGAGTTGCCGGCGCTGCGGCGGCGCCCGGCGAGCGAGTTTGCCCCGGTGTACGACCGCTTCCAGGCCATGGCCATCGACCTCGGTCACTCGCGCGATGCCCTGGAGGCAACGCGCCGCCAGACCGAGGCGGTCCTGCGCGATGTGGCCAGTGGTGTGGTGGCCCTGTCGGCGGCCGGTCGCGTGGTGCTGTCGAATCCCCAGGCCGAGGCGCTGCTCGGTCGCAGCATCGCGGCGGGGGAGCGCCTCCCGGTGGATGACGGGCATCCACTCGCCGCTTGGGTCCAGCAGTTTGCGACGGGCAACGAGGAAGTCGCCGAGCTCGACCTCGCCTACCGGGGCCGGGATCTCCGTGCACGACTGACCCGGTTGACGCGCGGCGACGGAGGGGTGGTCCTCACCCTCGACGATGTCACCGAACTGGGCCGGGCACAGCGTCTCTTTGCGTGGGCCGAGATGGCCCGGCAGGTGGCGCATGAGATCAAGAACCCGCTCACCCCCATTCGCCTGGGCGTCCAGCATCTCCGCCGTGCGCACGCGGACCAGCGGCCGGAGTTTCCCCAGATCCTGGAGCGCAACGTGGATCGGGTGCTCGCCGAGATCGACCGGCTGGACGAGATCGCGCGCTCCTTCTCGAAGTTCGGGGTGCGGCCGGGGGACGCGGCCCCGCCGGACGTCGTGGACCTCGGCCGGGTGGCGGAAGACGTGGTGGCCCTGGAGCGGCTCGGCGAGGCGCAGGTCGAGTGGCACGTCGCGGTGCCGACGGGGGTGATGGTGCGCGCGAGGGAGGGGGAGCTGCGCGAGGTGTTGCTGAACGTGCTGGAGAACGCGCGGCTGGCGGGCGCCCACCAGATCGACTTGTCCGCGGCGGTCGTCGAGGGGAGGGCGCGCGTGACCGTGACCGATGATGGCTCAGGGGTCAGCGATGACGTCCTTGCCCGGGCCTTCGAACCGCGCTTTTCCACCCGGACGAGCGGGAGCGGGCTTGGCCTGGCGATCTCGCGGCGGCTGGTGGAGTCCTGGGGGGGGAAGATCGACCTCGAACGCGGGCCGGACCGTGGCGCGGTGGTGACGCTGACACTCGATCTCGCGGTGTAGCTTTCAGCATGTCGCGAAGCACAGGCGAAAACGCCGGAATTCCACGCCACCCCGCATGGTCGGAGCAGCCGAACCGTGTGGCGTACGAGGTCCCGTCGCACCTGAGGGAGTGGCAACTGCCGCCGGACTGGGCGTGGGGCAGCGAAGGGGTCACGATGGAGCACCGGCACTACCAGGAGGTCCGCGACGCACTGGGACGCTCGCTCTCCCTGGTGTCGGCGGCCGACCCCGCGCACGTGGGGTGGTTGGCGGCGGAGGCGCGGGCCCTGGCGCACCGGAACCACCCCTCGATTCCCACCACCTACCACTACTGGCCGCCCCATCCCGCGGCGGTGCGTGGTCCGGGATACCTGCGCCGCTGGATCTCGGCGGAAACGCTGGGGGCCCGGGTGAGACGACGGGGGGATGACGACATTCCCGCCGCGGTCCGCGTGCTTCGGAACGTCGGGTCGATGCTGGTCTACGTCCACGATGGGGGGTATTCCCACGGCGCCGTGTCGCCCGAGGTGATCTGGACGGCCCCGTCAGGACGCATTTGGGTGTTAGGGTGGCAGTGGGCCCTCCACCGGCATGAGGTGCCCGAGGGGCTGACC
>JAEUJL010000793.1 GCA_016794835.1 Gemmatimonadota bacterium
CGTTCGCGCTTCGTCCATGAGCTGCGCCACCAGTCGCGACTTCCCGATCCCGGATTCCCCGGAGAGCGCCGCGAGTCCTCCGCGCCCGTCGAGGGCGTCGTCGAGGGTCAGCTGCAGTGCCTGCAGGTCCGCGCGCCGCCCAACGAGGGGCAGCGGCAGTCCCAACCGAGGAGGAGCGGTCACGAGCGGAGCACCATGGCAACCCCAAGCTCGCTCCGTGCGACCACGAAGGGAACGGGGCATCTCAGTTCGCGTGCCCCAGGCTGAGTCCGCGCGTCGCAACGTGACCGGTTGTCTTGCCTGGTGGGTACCGGCGGGTTGCCTCACCATCAGGCATCCTGCGGAGCCGTCGTCCCGGAGACAAAACGGGCCGCCCAATGAGGACGGCCCGTTTTGCCTTGCGGTCTCGGTCTCAGGCGTTTCGGTCGAGGCAGCCCTTGAACAGCGAGTTGTTCTCCTCGTCGACGACGATCGGGAAGTTCACGTCCGTCCCGTAGTTGCCGCCCTTGAAGTGGATCCCGACCGGGAAGACCTGGTCCTGGGTGCGCCCGTACTGGCGAATGAGCCGGCGGAGATCACCCAGTCGCTGGCCACGGCTGAAGGTCCAGTAGGCCTTCTCGGTGAAGTGCAGCGTCACCCGGGCCGCCTGCGTCCCCGGATCGGTCAGCGGTGGCAGAGCCGCGGGCTGGACCTCACCGAGCTTGGGCGGCGCGGCACGCAGGGCATTGTGAATCGCGAGCCACTGGGTCACCCCAGCCGGCGTGTTAAGCGCGAGCGCGGCCTCGGCCTCAATCATCCGGGCGTCAATGCCGTGCACGACGTCGATCGAGGTCAACTGTCCCCAGATGTTCGTCGTACGAATCGCGGTCAGCCCATCCTGCCCCAGCGAGTTGCTGCGGGTCACTGGCACCCGCGGATCGTTGGCGGACGAGAAGGGCAGCGCGTTCTGGATGACGATGTTGCGGGAGTTCCCTTCCGGGTTCGCCCCCACGACGTAGCGCCGCGCCGAGAGGCCCTGCCCCCAGATGGTGTTGGTGCCACCGGTGAGGGAGAAGCCCTGCTGGTACGTGAACGACGTCGGCACGGCGGTGACCAGCGCCGCGGCCGCCGCGTACTGGTTGCTGCCGACCGCCATCAGCACGCGGGCCTTCACGACCCGTGCGGCGCGAGCCACCTGCACCGACTTGGCATCGGTGCCGTTCGCAAAGGCGATCGCGCTGTCCAGGTCCGACGACGCGCGGGCGAAGACCTGCTGGTTCGTGAGCGGCGCCCCCTCGACCAGCTTCCCGTCGACGACGTCGCTGAGCGGGATGCCGTTGCAGAAGTCGAGGGCGAGCTGCATCTCGGCGAACCCCTTCGCCAGGTACATCTCGGCGATGACCGGGCGCTGGGTGGGATTGAACTTGTTCAGCGCCGTGATTGCCTCGCTCGGGCGCGAGCGCGCACGATAGAGGCGGTAGAGCATCGAGGTGACCTGGCCGTTGTTCGTCTGGATGCGGCGCTGGTCGGTCTCGTCGTTCTGCGGGAAGGTCGACGACGTCGCCCACTCGTCGGCAAGGAGGCCACCAAACAGCCAAGTGCTCTCATTGCCGGCCGTGATGTTGCGAAAGGCATCGAGCCCGCCATTGGCAAGACCCAGCGCGCCCTCGGCGCTCTGCGTCTGCCCCGCGTCGATGATGTCTGGATCCTCAACCTCGAGCAGGTCGCCGGTGGAACAGGCGCCGACGAGGGCCAGGGATGCGATCGTGGACGCGCGCAGCAGCGCCCCACGAGCGAAACTGGTGTGCAGTCTCATGAGTCGCGTGCCTCAGTAGCCAAGGTTGAAGCGCAGCACGAAGTAGCTCGGCGGCGCGATCGTCTGGAAGTCGGCGGGAACGTCACTCCCCCCCGTCAGGTTGAAGGCAGTTTCCGGGTCGGTTCCCAGGTAGTTGGTCCAGAGGGCCAGGTTCCGACCCGTCAGGATCATGGACATGGACTTCGCCTTCGCCAGGCGCTGTGCCCAATTTGGTGCGAAGTTGTAGGTGGCCGACGCTTCGCGGAGGCGAACGAAGGCACCCTTCATGAAATAGCCGTCGAGCGACGCAATCGGCATTTCGAGACGGGCGATATTCGCTGCCTGCAGTTCGAACGCCGCCTTCGGGTCGTTGCGCCCTTCGCAGTTCGGGCGCTGACAGCGCAGGCGTTCCGTGTCGTTGAACCACTTGTTGCCGCCACGGTAGTCGAACATGGTCTGCACGCGCAGCTTGTTCTTGAAGAAGCCCACGCCGGAGTTGAGGGTCGCGATGTATCGCGGCGTCGAGTACCCGCGGAAGATGAAGGCGGTGTCGACAAAGACCTCGTTCCGCGCCGCATCGGCGAAGTAACTGAGGACGCCGTCCTTGTTCTTGTCTTCCCACCCGGTGATCGGCGGAGCCCAGAGGCCGCCGATCGGGTAGCCCTTCACCGTGCGCGTTGCGTTCCCGATCTGCGGCGGTGTGTCACCCAGGTCGAGCACCTCATTGTCATTGATCGATCCCACCACGTTCACATCCCAGGTGAACGCCGACCGATCCACGAGCTGCCCACCCAGCTGGAGCTCCCATCCGGAGTTGCGGACCGCGCCGAGGTTGGCAAGCTGCCGGGTCACGATGCCGAACGACGGCGGAATGATGCGGTCGATCAGCGCGTCCTCGGTGCGCTTGTTGTAGTACGTGACGTCCACCGTCATCCGGCTGTTGAACAACTGGGTCTCGAAGCCCCCTTCAAACTCGCCGGAACGCTCAGGCTTGAGGTTCGTATTTCCCAGACTCGAGAAGACGACCGTCGGTTGGTCGGCCACGACCCCGGCATTCTGGATAGCGGCCGTCGAGGCGGTATAGAACAGGCGCGAATCGTTGGGCCCCGGCTGCACGCCGGATTGGCCGTAGGCGAAGCGAAGCCGCATGCTCGTGACAAAGTCCGGCGCCTTCCAGAAGCCTTCCTCAGACACCAGCCACGAGGCGCTGAACTTGGGGTAGAAGACCCGCTGGAAGTCGGTACCAAACGCGGAGTTCTGGTCAGAGCGCACGGCCGCAGTCAGGAAGAGGCGGTCGTTGAGGCCGGCGGTCTGTTCAACGAACAAGCCGAAGGTCTTCTGGAGCGTCGTGGACTCGGTGACCGACGGCTGCGCGCCTGACTGGACGGTCTGCGACCCGGCGGCCAGCTGGCTCCCGCCGGTGAGCGCCTGCTCGAACGCGTAGTTGATGTACTGCAGGCCCGCGGTCGTCTTGAGGTTGAGACTCGCTGTCGGGTTGAAGGTGGCCGTGCTGGCCGCGTCCACCGTGATGTTCTGCAGGTTCGTCCGTCCGATCCCGCGAGAACCGAGCCGGGTGTTGGCCCCGAGGGGAGGCCCCTCGCCGCGGAGCAGGAGGTTTTCGTCATTCCGCATGGTGAAATCCTGACCCACCGTCGCGCGATTCTGGAGCCACGAGGTCGGCCGGTAGTTCCCCTGCATCGACCAGATGAACCGGGTGACGTCCTGCTGCGTCTTCTCCTGCCACATGTAACCGGGGGTCCACGCCCGGTATCCATTGAGCGGGGTTGGCGTCGTGATCCCGGGACCGCTCACGTTGCCGTTAGCGCGATACCCAGGGCCGCCAAACAAGTGGGAGCCTAAACCAGCCGTGGAGTTCGATTCCAGCGAGTACCGCTGCCGCAAGTCGATGAAGTTCGAGGTCAGCCCGAAGTCGAGCTTGGGATTGACCACCGTGTTCAGGTTCGCGCGCAGCGAGTTGCGGCGCATGGAATTCGGCCGCTCGGTCCACTCGTGCAGCGGCAGGTTATCGCGCTTGAAACGCTCCCGCTCGAACTCCGGGAGGTCGAGGACCCCCGTCTCGTCCTCGCGCTCACCCGAAATGAAGTACCGCACAGCTTCCGTTCCCCCTGAGACCTGGGCCCCGAACTGGTTCCGGCTCCCCGTGCCCACGGGGGTCAGGTCCGGCTCATCGAAGATGTTCAGCCTCGCGATCGAATCTACCCGGCACAGCCCGGTGCCAAAGCGCTGGTTGTTGCAGAAACTCGGGGCGGTCGGAGTCACGCCGTCCGTACGCGTCCCGAACATGGTAACCGCGTCCGGGTAGTTGTTGCGATCCGTGATGAGCCCACCTTCGCCGTAGAAGCTCCAGCTCGGCGCCCCCGCACGTCCCCGCTTGGTCGTCACGACGATCACCCCGTTGGCCGCATCCGTGCCGTACAGGGTAGCCGCGGAGGGACCCTTCACGATCTCAATGCTCTCGATTTCCTCGGGATTGAGGTCGCCGGTCCGGCTCGCATTGTTCCCGCCCGTGGCCGCGCCGGCACCGTTGCCGTTCGCCGTCGAGAACGAACCATTGTTCGACGTCATCCGCACGCCGTCGATGATCCAGATCGGCTCGTTGCTCAAGCTGATCGAGTTCATGCCGCGGACGCGAATGCGCGATCCCGTTCCAGTTTGGGTGCCCGTGGTCACCTGAACACCCGCCGCGCGCGAATTGATCAGGTCACCGAGACTCGCGACCGGCGCGGTCTTGGTCAGCTCCGCCGCCGAGATGTTCGCCGTCGCGTTGCCGATCTCGATGCGGCGCTGTTCCCCCGTCGCCGTCGTCACCACGGGCGCGAGGCTCACGGCCACCTGTGTGAGCGCAAACTCCACCGTTTCCGTGCCACCCGCTGTCACGGTCACGTTCTTCTTCTGCTCGGAGTATCCGACGCGAATCACCCGCACCACCTGGGCACCAGCCGGGACGTTCCGGATGGAGAACTGGCCCGTCGAGTTCGTGATGCCACCGAGGGTGGTACCGACAATGACGACCTGCGCCTGGTCGACCGGTGCGCCGTCCGCCGTCACGCGAACGTTGACGATCCCGGATGTGCCCTGCGCGCCAAGCCCCGTTGACACGGCGGCCAACAGCCCGGCGAGGGTCATCCAGCGTTGTCCGAACGAGTGAGTCCTCATCTCGGATCCTCCTGGGAAGGGATGAGACCCGAAGGCGCCGTGGGGTCGCCAAACCGGGCCAAGAACGATCCTGCGGACGTGAAGGCGCCGCAGGGAGCCAGCAGGCGAAGGGTAGGTCGCGGGGCGCGCCTCGTCAATTGAGTCCGACACATGACCGCCGCACCTCTTCACCGCTCGCGCATCACCCTTCGGGAGCCCCCGGGGCGCGCAGAGCCGCCCCCTCAACCCCTTCGCGTGAGGCGCGTTATCCGCGGAGGAGGAGCGCGAGGTACACGACATACGACGCCAGTAGCAGCCCCCCGTCCAGGCG
>JAEUJL010000477.1 GCA_016794835.1 Gemmatimonadota bacterium
GCCTCCCCGCCGGAGAACAGCAGGAGCACGCCAGACAGGCAGAAGACCATCGCGACCTCGATGGTCGCCAGCAGTTCGGCGTCGACAGCGGACATTCCCGGCATTGTGTCGCCTCACGGGAACGGCCGCAAGCATAGAAAAAAGGTTTGAACTCACTCATCCGGGCCGCCGGCCGCCTCGGTAAGTTGTGCGCCATGGATGCAGCGCGAGTGAGTGCACGGGGTGCCCTGCGTTGGCAGGGCGGACACCCCTGGATCTTTCGATCGGACCTGGTCACGCGCCCGGATGGGCCAGCCGGCGTGGTCGCCGTGCACGACGTCCGGAACCAGGCATTGGGCTGGGCGCTCTGGAGCCCCACGTCGGAGATCTCCCTGCGGCTCCTGGACCGCGACCCCACGGCCCGGATCGATGCCGCCTGGTTTCATGAGCGGATTCGCCGCGCCCTGGATCGTCGGACGCCCCTCGCGGGACCAACCAATGCGTACCGCCTGATCCATGGCGAGGGCGACGGCCTGCCGTCACTGGTCTGTGATCGCTACGATCGCTGGCTCGTTGTGCAGCTCTTGTCGGCCGGGCTGGAGCAGTGGCGCGGCGCGATCGTCGACTCCCTGCAATCACTGGCTTCCCCGGAGGGGATCCTCGCCCGCAATGACGCCGCGGTGCGCGAGCGCGAGGGGTTGCCGCGGACCACCGAACTGCTCGCGGGCGACGTCCCTCGCGAGATCGAGGTGCGCGAAGAGGACGTCCGCTACCTCGCCGCCCCGTGGACGGGTCAAAAGACGGGAGCCTTCCTGGACCAGCGGGAGAACCGGCTCCGCGTGGCGCATGTGGCCCGGGGGCGGGCGCTCGACTGCTTCAGCTATCACGGCTCGTTTGCGCTGCACCTCGCGCGGCGGGCCGACCATGTGACCGCCGTCGACACCTCGCGTGACGCCCTGGAGCGCGCGCGCGCCAACGCCGCCCTCAACGCGGGGAGCCCCATCGACTTTGTCGAGGCCGATGCCTTCGAGTACCTGAGGAGCGCGGAACGCGCAGGTACCCGCTTCGACACGATCGTCGTGGACCCACCGGCGTTCGCCAAGAACCGGGGCGCGATCGGGAATGCCCTGCGGGGATACCACGAGGTGAACCTGCGGGCGATGCGGCTCCTGTCGCCCGGCGGGCTCATGTTCACCGCGAGCTGCAGCTATCACCTCACCAAGCCGCGCTTCCTTGAGATGCTGGAGGGGGCGGCCTCCGACAGCGGGCGTCGCATCGCACTGCGCGAACTGTCGGGCCAACCGCTCGACCATCCCGAGATCCTCTCGATCCCGGAGACCGGCTACCTCAAGGGCGCGCTGCTCGAGGCCATGGATTGACTGCGGTGGCGCCAGCGCCTAACGCTGACAGGCCGGGCACCAGTAGGTGCTGCGCCCCGCCTGCGTGATGCGCTGGATCGGCCCCCGACATCGCCGGCACGGCTGCCCTTCACGATCGTACACGCGGAACCGCAGCCCGTCCTCCCCGTCCTGGTAGTATCGCTCGGGATGGGCCAGGGCCTCGCGCATGACCCGGTGGACGGCCGCGACCACTCGCTTCACCTCGGCAGGTTGCACATCGCGCCCCGGACGGCGTGGGTCGAGGCGGGCACGCCAGAGCGCTTCGCTCGCGTAGATGTTCCCGATCCCCGCGACGATCGACTGGTCAAGCAACAGCGGCTTGATCGCCGTGGCACGGTCGCGAAGCGCCCGCCCGAGATGGGCCGCAGAGAATGACGGTCGGTCCGCCTCGGGACCGAGTTCCGGGAGCGGGCGATCCCCCGCCTCGACCACCGTGACGGTGCACAACGCACGCGGATCCACCAGGACCAGCGCACGCCCCGATGTGAAGCGCAGGGCGACGCGGCTGTGCCGCGGGAGCGACTCACCGGGCGACGTGACCCCCCAGTCGCCGGCCATGCGAAAGTGCACGACGAGGCTCCGCCCACTCGCCAGGTGCAAGACCTGGTACTTCGCGCGGCGCGCGACACGGGTCACCCGATCACCGGCCAGCGCCTGCGCCGCCCGTCGTGGCAGTGAGCGCCGCTGTGCGGGATGCAGGACCTCGACCTCCGCGATCGTTTCTCCGCGAACCGCACGTCGTGCAATGCGGGATGCCGCCTCGACCTCCGGCAGCTCAGGCACGCGCGCCGCCCTGCTTGCGCCAATAACGCGCGAGCCCCGCCCACGAGCTCTCGATGGTGGACCGGTGCACCCAGGCGGCCTGCTCCGCCGGCAGGTCGCGCGTGAGGAACGCCCACTCGGCGTCGGCAAACTGCGCGGCCCGTTCCTCGTCGGTCCCGGGCTCGTCGAGTGAGGCTCGCACCTTGTCGGCCCAGTCCACGACCCGGGCCCACAGGTCCTGCAGGTGCGCCGCGGGGTCCGCGACCTGTCCAAAGTGCGTCAGCAGCAACTGCTCAGCGCGCCACCCCTCGAGCAGGTCGAGCGAGGTCCGCCAGGCCGCGAGGTCGATGTCTGGTGGTGGGGCGGCCGGGAGCGCCGGCGTGCCGTGTTGCGTGGCCTCCCCGGCGACATCGCCGGTCCAGGCGAGCCCCTCGCGCTCGTCGAGGAAGGCGACGTGGTGGATCGCGTGTCCCGGCGTCGCGGCCACGCGCCAGCGCCGATCACCGAGGTCG
>JAEUJL010000842.1 GCA_016794835.1 Gemmatimonadota bacterium
CCCGACGCCCGCGCGCCACCAAACGGCTGCTGGCCAACGACGGCCCCGGTGGGCTTGTCGTTGATGTAGAAGTTGCCGGCCGCGTTCCGCAGCCCGACCAGGGCTTCGCGCACCGCGCTCCGGTCGTTCGAGAACACGGCACCCGTCAGGGCGTACGGCGACGTCGAGTCCACGACCCCAAGCATCTCGTGCCACTTCGCGTCGTCGTACGGATGCACCGTCAGCACCGGGCCAAAGATCTCCTCGCACATGAGGCGGTAGCCCGGGTTGGCGGTTTCCACCAGCGTGGGCTCGATGAAGTACCCCTTCTCGCCGCGCGCGCCACCACCGGCCAGGATCGTCGCGTTCTGCTTCGCGTCGGCCAGGTACTCCGAGATCTTGTCGAAGGCCTTCTTGTCGATCACGGCGCTCACAAAGTTCCGGAAGTCGCGCACGTCGCCCTGCTTGATGTCCGCCATCATCCCCAGCGTCGCCTCGCGCACGTCCTTCCAGATCGAGCGCGGGATGTAGGCCCGGCTCGCGGCGGAGCACTTCTGCCCCTGGTACTCAAAGCCGCCGCGGGCGATCGCCACGGCCACGGCCTGCGGATCGGCCGAGGGGTGCGCGAGGATGAAGTCCTTGCCGCCCGTCTCCCCGACGATCCGCGGATACCCGCGGTAGTTGGACATGTTGGACCCGATCGTCTTCCACATCGAGTTGAAGACGCCCGTGCTCCCCGTGAAGTGCACCCCGGCCAGGTCCCGGTGCGTCAGCACGTAGTCGCTGATCATCACGGCATCGCCGGGGACGAAGTTGATCACCCCGGGCGGGAGCCCCGCCTCCTCCAGGATCTTCATGATGTAGTACCCGGCGAGGACCGCCGTGCCCGCCGGCTTCCAGACGATGCCGCACCCCATCATGGCCGGCGAACCCGCGAGGTTGCCGCCGATCGCCGTGAAGTTGAACGGCGAGATCGCGTAGACGAATCCCTCGAGCCCGCGATAGTCGAGCATGTTCCACACCCCAGGCCCGGACACGGGTTGGTCGGTGTAGATCTCCTGCGCATAGCCGGCGTTGAAGCGCCAGAAGTCGATCAGCTCGCACGCCGAGTCGATCTCGGCCTGGAAGACCGTCTTGGACTGCCCCAGCATCGTGGCGGCGTTCAGCGTGTCACGGTGCTTGGTGGCGAGGAGCTCGGCGGCCTTCAGGAACACGGCGACCCGGTCCTCCCAGGGCCACTGCGACCACTCCCGCTGGGCGGCGACCGCCGTCTCGACGGCGAGCCGAACCTGCTCGGGGGTGGCCATGTGGTAGTCCGCCAGGACATGCCCATGGTCGTGCGGCATGACCGCCGTGCCCCGCTGCGTCCCCTTGTACTCCTTGCCGCCAATGATCACCGGGATCTCGATCCGCTCCTTGGACATCGAGTCCAGGCGGGCCTTGAGGGAGGCCCGCTCCGGCGAGCCGGGAGCGTACGACCGGATTGGCTCGTTGATCGGGGCAGGGACGCGGCGCACGCCGTTGAAGCCGGAGGCACCTGGGCGCGGGGACGGGGTAGCGGAGGGGCTGCTCATGGAGCGTTGGGGACGGGGGTCACGGACGATGGGGGTGCGGAGGGGCACCGTTGCGTCCACGACCGAAGATAGTCCCGGGGCTCGGGGGCACGGAACGGTTCGGCCACGGTCACGGCGTAGGTATTTCCGCGAGACGAGTGTCAGGTAACTTGGAGTCGGCGCGCTTTTCCTGAGGCACCACCAACCTGCGAGGCGGCAAGATGCGATTGACTGGTCAGATGGGGATGTGGGCGTTCGCGGCCGCGGTCGTGGGATGCGGCGGGGGCGATGCGCCGCCGGCGCCGCCCAAGGTCACCACGGTCACCGTGACCGCGGGAGCGGCCCAGGTGGAAGTGGGTGCCACGGTCCAGTTCACGGCGGCCGCGAAGGACGCCAAGGGGGCCGCGATGGCCGCGTCCTTCACCTGGACCTCCGCCGCGCCGACCGTTGCCTCGGTGGACGGGGCTGGCGTTGTGACCGGTGTCGCCCCCGGCACCGCCAGCATCACTGCCACGGCGGACGGCGTCTCGGCGACCGCGAGCATCACCGTCATCCCCGTCCCGGTGGTTGCGGTCCTGATCGCACAACGCACGCCGTCGGTCCGCCAGGGCGAGACCGTCCAGCTGAGTGCCATCGCCCAGGACGGGGTCGGCCGTCCGCTTGCCGGCCGGACCATCACCTGGTCATCGCTGAACCCCGCGGTGGCGACGGTGACGGCGGCCGGTGGGCTCGTGACTGCGGTCACCTCCGGGAGCGCGTTCATTCGCGCCACCTCCGAGGGGAAGAGTGACTCGGTCTCCCTGCGCGTGAAGAGCCTCAACGCGCCGACCTTCGCCACGACGACCCCGTCCCAGTGGGCCCCGGGAACGGCCGCGACCATCACGGGCACGAACTTCTCGACGATAGCGTCCGAGAACGAAGTCCTGGTCAATGGGGTGTCCGCGGCGATCACGGCCAGCACCGCGACCACCGTCAGCTTCACCGTACCCGCGGCGACGGCGCTCCCGTGCAGCGCGACCGGCGCGGTGCCCGTCGGCGTCGTGGTCAACGGCGATACGGCGGTCGGCACGGCGAACCTGCGCGTGGCCACCCAACGCACGCTGGCCCTGGGCCAAAGCCTGCTGTTGACGTCCGCGTCGGACATCATGTGCAACGAGTTTGCGGCGACCGGCGGCAAGTACCTCATCACGGCCTTCAACACCTCCACCTCTTCGGCCGCCCGCGCGACGTTCCAGCTCCTGGGCGCCTCCACGAGCGGTAGCGCCATCGAGGCGTCGATGCCGGCGCTGGTTGGTGCGCAGGCGGGCCCGACGCGTGCGGCGCTGCAGGCGCTGGACGGGGAGCGGTTCGCCCGTGGTCACCTGGCTGTGCTGCAGGACCATGAGCGCTTCAGCGCGCGGCAGGGACGCATCCGCGAGGTCCTGCGGGCACGCCAGGCGCGCGAGCGCTCCGGTGGCGAGCTGGGCACGATGGCCCGCACGTCGGCGGCACCTGGGACCTCGCTGCGCACGCCACCGGTGGCCCCGCCGAACGTTGGCGACAAGCAGTGGATCCGCATGCG
>JAEUJL010000866.1 GCA_016794835.1 Gemmatimonadota bacterium
CCCCAGCCACTCCGTATAGAGCCCCCACCCCTCACCATATCCGGAGAAGGAGGTCCCGTTCCGGAATGCCGGACGCGGTGGCCCCTCCAGGGCGAGGGCCGCCTGGAACGAGTGGCCCGGCGTGCACTCGTGCAGCGTGAGTGCCGCGATCGTGTACATCGTCCGCGCCTTCAGGTTGTACGTGTTCATCATGCACGCATCGAGCCCGCCACGCCCACCCGTATAGATGGGAGCAATGGCGTCCGGGACCGGGATGATCCCGTGCCGGTGTCGCGGCAAGTACCCGATGAACTCCTTGAGCTTGTAGTCCGCCTTCTTCGAGACATAGGCCGAATAGGCCAACAGCTCGCGCGGCGTCTTTGCGTAGAACTGCGGGTCGGTGCGCAGGAAGCGGAAGAACGCGGCCATGCTCCCGCGGAACCCGGTCTTCGCCTTCACCACCTCCATCTCCGCGCGGATCCGCGCGACCTCGGCTTTCCCCTGTTCGTGGATCTCGGCGGCGGTCAGCGTGAGGGTGGTGAACTTCTCGATCTGTGATTGATAGAATGCCTCGCCGTCGGGGAGCGTGGTCGCGGCAAGCGCCGTCCGCGCCCGTGGCAGGTATTCCTGGCGCATGAAGGCCAGCAGGGTGGTGTACGCCGGCACGATGGTCTCGCGGATCACCGCGCGTGCCTCGGCGCGCAGGGCGTCGCGCTCCGCCGACGGGATCGTCGCCGGCATCTGCGCAAACGGCAGGTAGAGCGGGTTGGTGGTATCTGCCCTGGTGTAGGGCACGATGGTCGCGTCCCGCCCCTGCACCCCAACACGCGGCACCGTGTACCCGCGGGCCAGCCCGGCGCGCATGTTCGCCACCTGCTCGCCGAAGTACCGCGGCACATCACGCAAGCGCGTCAGGAAGCGCCGATAGTCATCCGGCCGCGCTAATCCCTGGCGCGGGGTGAACTCCGTCCAGAAGAAGGTGTCGCTGTTGAACGGGGCCTCATACGTCTTGAAGCGGATGTCGTTGGCCAGGGCGGTGATCGACGTGCGAAACACCTGGTAGTTGACCTGCTCCTCGGGCGGGAGCTCGGCGAGCGGGATCGAATCGAGCGCGGCGAGCACCTGCGTCCAGTACGCGAGGCGGGCCTGTTGCGACGCGGCATCCACGCGCGGGAAGGTGTCGCTGTTGCGGGCGAGTTCCCGGCCGCGCCATTCCCATTCGGTGGTGTACAGGGCGCGGAGGCGAGCTTCGGCCGTCGCTTGCGCCTGGGCGTCACTCCCAACCGCCAGCGCGAGCACAACAGACAGGATGGACCGGAAAGCCCGGGCAGGAACGACAGGCATTGTCACACCGTGGTGCCGCGAGGGGACGTGAACCGACGGCCGCCGGGGATCGGCGGGACGTCCTCGACAACATGCGAGGTGGATCGGACGATCGCCACCGACCGTTTGCCCCACGGCGGTGCATGGCCACGGCGCATGCATCGGCAGCGGACGGGGCTGGCATCTCCCTGCCGTGGACCCAGATTCCGCCCGGAGTTCACGGTGCCTCCAGCCCCTTCGTCCGCCATGTCACGCTTCATCGATCGCCTGCCTTCGCGCCTTGGTGTTGTCCTCGCCCTTGGCGCGGCTGCCATCCCTGTGCACTCGCTCGCCGGGCAGGGCGCGCGTGGCGGTGCGCCGACAGGACAGCCGGCCAACGGCAAGAAGGTCCTGACCATCAACGACTACACCCGTTGGCGGGCCCTCGAGGCACCCCAGCTGTCGGCGGACGGGACCTGGTTGAGCTACGTGCAGCGCCAGACCAATGTCGTCGCCACGTCGTCAAAGCCCGCGCTGCACCTCAAGCGGCTCGACACCGGTGCCGACACGGCGATCGCCGACGCGACCCAGGCCACCTTCTCGTCCGATTCGCGATGGGTGGCCTACCTCATCGAACCACCCCCACCGGCCCGGGCGCCACGCGACAGCGCTGGCACCCCGGGCGGCGCACCAGCGCCGGCTCCATCGGATACCACCGCGTCCCCCCGCGGCGCACGGACGCCACCGCCCCAGCGTCGGGCGG
>JAEUJL010000043.1 GCA_016794835.1 Gemmatimonadota bacterium
GAGGTCTTCCTCGCCAAGCGCAACCATGGCTTCCACAACGCCGGCGCCCCGACCACGGACGTCGCCAACCACAGCGCCGAGCTCAAGGCGTTCGTGAAGACGGTCGCCGGTCGCCAGGACAACGTGGCCAACACCATCGCCGCGGTCCTCCTGCCGGACATGCTCATCGTGCAGGTCAACAAGCCCGGCAACACGGCCGGCTGGCTCACCTGGGCGCTCGCCGACGGGTACGGCGGTCGCAAGCTCAACGATGACGTCGTGGACGCCGGGTTGTCGGCGATCTTCGGCCCCCTCCTGAGCCCGGCGAACGTCACCGCGGCCCTGGTCTCGGACAACGTTAGCGCGAACGACAAGGCCTTTGGCACGACCTTCCCGTACCTCGCGGCGCCGCAATGAGCCGCCGGGTCCTTCCGTTCGCAGTCCTCGTGGTGGCAGCAGCGGCTGCCGCCACCTGGACTGGGGTGGTGCGCCCGGCCCGACAGGCCGAAGCGGCCACCGTCGCGGCGCGCGCGAGGTCGCAGCAGGACCGCGCGATGCGCACCGCCGATGTGGAGTTCTACATGCGCCGGGCGGCTGAGGACCCGCAAAGTGCAGAGGATCGCGCGATGGTCGCCGGGTTGCTGCTGCAGCGCGCGCGCGAAGGGGGGGGGCGCGCGGACTGGGAGCTCGCCGAGCAGTATGCGGAGGCGTCGCTCGCCCTGCGCGAGGGGCGGAACGACAAGGCACGGCTCGCGTTGGCGAGCGCCTTGCTCGCGCAGCACAAGTTTGCCCCGGCGTTGCGGGAAGCGCGCCGCCTTGTGACGGGGGCGCCCGAGGAATCACGCTACCGCGCGCTGCTCGCGGAATTGCTGGTGGAGATGGGCGACTACAAAGGCGCGGGCGTCCAGTTCGATTCCCTCACGCCCCACCTGTCCGAGCTGGCCGTCGCCCCCCGATACGCGCGCTACCTCGAGTTCCGTGGCGAGACCCAGAAGGCGCTGCGCGTCCTCGGTGCGGCCCTCGCCAGTGCGCGCACCGAGCCGGACCTGCCGCGGGAACAGGTGGCGTGGTTCGGGTTGCGACTGGCCGATGCGCAGATGCGCAGTGGCCTGATGGACGTCGCCGCGCGGACCCTGGCGGTCGCGCTGACCTTGGTGCCGGATGACATCCGGCTCTGGTCGCTCAAGGCACGATGGCACGCCCAGCGCGGTGAGTGGCGGGACGCCCTCGACGCGATCGCCAGGGTGGGGGACGACGCGGACCTGCAAACGCTGTCCCTCGCCGGTGATGCCTGGGCCGCGTTAGGCGACACGGCGCGGGCGAAGGCGCACTGGTCGGCGACGGAGGCGGCCGCCCTGGCCAGCCCCGAGCCGTTCAACCGGCAGTGGACCCTCTTCCGGCTCGAGCACGGTGTTGAGCTGGCGGCGACGCGCGCGCTGCTGGAACGGGAAAGCCTCGAGCGGCAGGATGCCTTTGGCCTGGCGCAGTTGGCCCTCGCCCGGGTGCTGACCGGGGACGCCTCCGCAGCGTCAGCGGCGATCCAGCAGGCGCTGGCCGCCGGGACCTCCGATCCGTGGCTCTGGTATGTCGCGGGGCGGGTGGAGGAGGCGAATGGGCGAGCGGCGAGCGCGGCGACCTGGTACCGGCGCGCGCTGGAAGTGCACCCGCAGTTCCACCACCAGCTGGCGGCGGATGCGACGCGGCGATGCAAGGAAATGGAACGGTTGGCAATGTGAGGATGATGCCCGTCGGTCCACGGCTCCCAGCTTGGGTTCACCCCCAACCTGGGAGCCTCGCATGTTTGTCCCCCCGGCCGTCGCCCCGTCCCCCGCGTTCATCGCTGCCGACCTCGGTGGCCCGCCACGCGCGCCGCGCGTCCTGCAGGATCGCACGGTTGCGTCGGTCCTCGCCGCCTTCTTCGCGGTCCATCGCGAGTTGGGCGGTGGGTTCCTTGCCGGGGTGTACCACCGGGCGCTGGCGCTCGAGTTGTTGCAGCGGGGCATCGCCTTCGAGCAGGACGTGGGACTCAGCGTCTTCTACAAGGGCACCAAGGTGGGCCAATACCGCGCCCCGTTGCTCGTGGAGGCGCGCCTGGTGATCGACCTGCGCGCGGCGCCACGCATCGAGGTGGCGGATGAGAAGGAGGTGAGCAACTGCCTGCGCGCGAGCGGGTGCGAGTCTGCCCTCCTCCTCAACTTCGGCGTGGCGGCATCCTTCCGGCACGTGGAGCGTTAGGCGCTTCCCGGGCGGCGCGTCCAGAGCACGACCACGCCGCAGGTCGAGCGGGAGCGCTGGAAGAGGATCGGCGCCTCGGCGGCGCTGCGGTACACCTCGATGGCCTCGAGCGCAGCGACGTTGTAGGCGTCGAGGTTCGGGGGCTCCGCGGTGCCATGCACCCAGACGGGGAGGCCGTCCAGAAAGACGTTGAAATAGCAGGCCTTGGGGAAGGGCACCCCGTTGATGCAACTCATCCAGGGCTGGCGCTCGATGGCGCCCGAGCGACCGCCCGCGGCGGCCCATCCACCGCCACAGTCGACAGGGCGCTTCACGAACTGGATCCCCGCGGAGCGTCGCAGCGCGTTGGTGACGGTCGAGTGTTCCTGCTCGGCGAGGACCTCCCGCGGAAAGAACCGACCGAAGCCTGCGCGCCGTCGTGTCTCGAACTCCTCGCTGGCCCAGTCGCGGCGTTCGCCCTCCACCACCACGGCGTTCAGTTCCTGCGCGTTGGGCTGCAGCTCGAGCGCGAGCTGGATCGTGTCGTCGGTGGCGAGGATGAGGGAGCGCGAGATGGGGAAGTAGCCGATGGCGCGCACCATCAGGCGGAGGCGCCCACCGGCGCCCGCCGCGAGCTGGAAGCGGCCCGCGCTGTCGGTCACGGCAGCCGCAACGCTGATGGGCTCCAGCACGACCTGCGCACCCGCCACGGCCCCGCGCGGGGCTGTGACGACGCCACGCACCACGGATTGGGCGGGCAAAGCGACGGAGAGTCCCAGGGTGGCGACGACGCCCAAGATACAGCGTCGTCGGATACGCGAACGGTGCACGGACCCTCCGGGAGGGAGCTAACTCGCCAGCAACTGCGCCACCCGCTCCCGGATGACCTCCACCGACGGGAGGACCGCGTCGAGCAGGACGGGGTGATAGGGCATCGGCACGTCCTCGACGCACAACCGATCGACCGGTGCGTCGAGATACCAGAAGGCCTCCTTGGCGAGGGTGGCCCCGATCTCGGCGCCAAAGCCCGACGTGAGCGTGTCCTCGTGGACGATGAGGCAACGCCCCGTCTTCTTCACGGAGGCGAGCACCAGCGCGCGGTCCCACGGGGCAATGGTGCGCAGGTCGATCACCTCGATCGACGCGTCCATCCCGTCGGCGGCCTCGCGACAGCGGTGGACCATGGCCCCCCAGGTGACGATGGTGAGGTCGTCGCCGGCCCGCACGACCCGCCCCCTGCCTAACGGCAACACGTAGTCGTCGCCCGGGTAGCGTGCGCTCCCGTCCGAGGTCATCAGGAGGGCGCGGTGCTCGAAGAAGATGGTCGGGTTCTTCGAGCGCATGGCGGCGCGCAACAGCCCCACGGCATCCGCCGCGTTGCTCGGGAACGCCACCTGCCACCCGATCGCGTGCGTCCACAGCACCTCGGCGCTCAGCGAATGCCAGGGGTCGCCCACGTCCTTGCCGAAACCGCCGGGCATGCGCACGACGATGGGGGCGCAGAACCGGTTGGCGGTCCGCCAGCGCATCGTGCCGCAGTTGTTGAGCTGCTCCGTGGCCGGATCGGCGTACTTGCGGAACTGGATCTCCGCCACGGGCATGAGCCCGGCGATGGCCATGCCGACGGCGCGGCCCACGATCCCTTCCTCGGACAGCGAGGTGTCGAAGACGCGGTCGACCCCAAACTGGCGCTGCAGCCCTTCGGTGACGAGATGGACGCCACCCTTCACGCCGACGTCCTCGCCAAACACCAGCACGCGCGGGTTGCGCTCCAGCTCAACACGCAGGGCGCGGCGGACCCCCTCGGCCAGGCGCAGGACGTCGCCGTCCGTGGAGGGCTCGCTGGTGGCGGGCAGGGCCGACAGGTCGGCCGGCGGCACGCCGCCCTGCGCGAGCACGTCGCCCGGGGCGGGGGGCTCGTCGTATACGAAGCGCTTGATGCGGGTCGGGTCGGGCATCGCGCGGGCGCGCGCCGCCTGGAGGGCCGCATCGACATCGCGGGCGACTTCCGCCTCGAGGTCGCGCCAGGCGGCGGGGCTCATCAACGCCGGGACGAGGTACTCCTTGAGGCGAGGCAGCGGGTCGCGTGCGGCGTCCGCCGCGATCTCTGCCTCGGTGCGATACCCCTTCTGGTTGTCCGGGCCCGAGTGGCTGGAAAGACGGGGGACTGTGAGCCGCACGAGGGCCGGGCCGGCGCCTGAGCGCACGTGCGCGACGCACTCGGCCAACAGGGTGGCCGCCGCGTGCGGGTCGCACCCATCGCCATCCCGCAGGAACAGGTTGCCGAAGGAGGCCAGGTTGCGCGTGATGTTGCCGCCCGGGGTCTGCATCGTGCCGCGTACGGAGATCCCGAGGTCGTTGTCCTCGATGTAGAACAACACCGGGAGCTTGAGGGTGGTCGCCATGGTCAGCGCGGACCAGAACCCGTTGGTCGCGACGGAGCCGTCGCCGCCTAACGCCACACCGATCGCCCCGCGATGAGGCTCGCTCTTGAGGACGTCGCGGTGGTAGGTCGCGGCCTGCGCCCACCCCACGACGGGGGTGTACTGGGAGCCCACGTCGCCGGACATCGGCAGGACGGTGGGGGTCCCGCGCCCCGGCATGTTGCAGACGACGCCGATGTCGCGCCCGTCGGAGAAGCCACCGGCCCGTCCCAGGGGGCTGCCGAGGGCGTCCTCGAGGGTGAGGCCGATGGCGAGGAGCGCGGGGCGTGAGCGGTAGTACGCGCCGACGCCGTCATGGGGATGATCGAGGAGCGATCCCAGGATCACCTGGGCCATGTCGTGACCGCGGGCCGAGAACTGGTAGAGGACGACGTGGTCCTTCGGGACGGAGGCGCGGTTCCGGTTGGTCGTCTCCTCGACGTCGTCGAGCGCGCGCGAGCACAGCGTGTGGTATGCGATGCGGCGCCAGTCGAACCCGGGGACGGGGGTTGTGGGGCGGGTCCGGGCGGCGGGGCGCTTTGGGGTCGTCTTGGACGGCATTACGGGCAGGACGAGGCGAATTGGGGCGGGGGCGGGCCAACTCCTCATGGACTTGGCCGTCCGGCGGTAAGTTTCAACGCCGGCCGCGGCGGAAGCGACGGAAATCTACACCGGGCCCTCGGTGCAATGTGCTGCTACATATGGAGATAGAATGATGATGGTCGGCTCAATGCGTGGCAGCATCTTTCAACCGGGGGGGGCCCCCCGGTGGCCCCTCCGTCGGCACTCGATCCTCGTCGCAGCCACGGCCGCCCTCGCCGTCACCCTCCCGGCCCAGGCGCGGCGCTCCCCACTCGTCCGTATCGCGCACCTCGAGGACACGCGCCCCCACGGGGCGCCCCTCGACACCCTGCGTGCCTACCTGTCCCATCGCGAGCCCGGCGTCCGGGCCGCCGCCGTGCGCGCGATCGGCCGGCTTCAGCGCCCCGAGGAACTCACCCACATCTACGGGCGCCTCTCCGACGTGCCGGCTGTGCGTCTGGAAGCGATCAATGCGGTGGGCCAGGCCCTCCGTGGCCCCGTACAACCCGGGAGCGAGATCGTGCGCGGGGCGCTGGATTCCCTCGTCGGCGCGGCGCAGCACTCCCGGGCGCTGCCGCAGGTGATCGGTGCCGCTGCGCGCACCATCGGGCGCCTTCCACACGGCGACTCCCTCAACGGACGTCGCGCCGCTTCAGCCATCGTTGCACTCAACGCCAGCGCACTTCCCCAGGCCGAGGGAGTGCTCCACGGGCTCTATGCCCTCGCTCGTGCCCGACGCGCGATCGGCAACCTGCCGGACGATGCGCTCGCGGTCGCCCGGGCGGCGCTCACCCGGCCCGGCGCCAGTGAAGGCGCGGCTCGTGTTCGCCGGCTCGCCATGCTCACCCTGAACGCGGCGGGTGCCGCCACGCCGGAACTTGTCACCGCCGCCATGCGCGATGCGGACGACCAGGTGCGACGGCTGGCGGCCGTGGCGCTGGCCACGCGAGCGGACGCTGGCCGCGCGGCGCAGTTGGATGCACTCCTCAAGGACCCGTCGGCCATCGTGCGCCACGAAGCGGTGCGTGCCTGGCGTGCGCTCGCCGCGTCGGAGGGGTGTGGGCCCCTGATCGGGGCGGTGGGGGACGCCAATCCCCACGTCATGCTGGCCGCGATCGATGGGATGACGGCCGCCTGCCGCGATCGCCAGCGTGTCGCCGACACCCTCCTGAGCCTGATCGACGCGTTCCGGTCGGACAACTCCACGCGGGCCACGGGGCGGCCGGGATGGCACGTCCATGCGCACGCGCTGGTCGCCCTCGCACGCACGGATACGGGGCGCGCGGCACCGATCGTTCGGCGCGAGGCGCGTGACGCGACCTTCTGGGGCGTGAAGGCCTACGTCGCACGGGCCGCGCAGGTGCTGCGGGACACCGCGGTGTTGCGGTCACTCGCGGGCCCGGGACATGGGAACCCGCGTGAGGTCGCGTTAGGCGCGCTGGCCGCCGTGGGAGGACATGCGTTCGACGACCTCTTCCTCGCCGCCCTCGACGCCCCGGAGTACCACGTCGTGGCGGAAGCGGCGCAGGCCCTGAAGGGCACGCCGAATGCCGCACGGGCCGTGGACGCCCTCGCGCGGACGCTGGATCGCCTGACGGCCGAGGACCGGGACAACAACCGGGACCCGCGGGTCGCCATCCTCGAACGACTGGAGGAGCTGGGCGATCGCGCGCTCGCCGCACGCATGGAACCACTGCTCGCCGACCGCGACACGGCCGTGGCGATCCGCGCGCGCGGACTCCTCACCAGGTGGAACGGACGTTCGTCGGAGGTCACGCGTCGCCATCGCGGGACGGCGGAAGACATCGCCCCGCTCATGACCGGGGAGTGGCGGGCGCGGGTGACGATGCGTCGCGAGACCGGCGGCGGGGTGTTCGAGCTCCGGCTCTTCCCGCGCGAGGCGCCCTATACGGTGGCGCGCTTCGTGCGCCTCTCCCGCGCGGGGTACTTCAACGGGCTCACCCTGCATCGGGTCGA
>JAEUJL010000073.1 GCA_016794835.1 Gemmatimonadota bacterium
CCATGAACGCACGTTTCGCCATCCGCAGCGTCAAGACCAAGCTGCTCATTGCCTTCCTCGGCCTGGGGCTCGTGCCCATGGGTACGGTCGGATACCTGGCCTATGAGCGCGCCACCGAGAGCCTGACCACTGACGCCGGGAACAGCCAGATCCAGACCGCCTATAACGTGGCCGACAAGATCGACCGCAACTACTTCGAGCGGTACGGTGACGTCCAGGCCTTCGCGCTCGCGGCGGGAGCCATTCGCGACTGGGGCAGGCTCCGCACCCTGGTGGACGAGTTCATGGTCGCCTACGGCTTCTACGACCTGATGATCCTCGTGGACCGCGCGGGCAAGATCCAGGTCGTGAATACGGTGGACCACTCCGGCAAGCCGCTGGACACCCGCACGATCGCCGGGGCGGATGTTTCCGGTGAAGAGTGGTTCCAGAAGGCGATCAACGGCGGGATCAAGTCCGGCGAGACGCTCACGGACGCGCCAGCCAGGCACGGGTGGACCACGGCGCTCTACGGCGACGAGGAAGTCGTTACCACCTTCACCGCCGCGATTCGTGATGCGAGCGGGAATGTCATCGGCGTGTGGCGCAACTATGCGTCACTGCAGCGCGTGGCAGACGGCATTCTCGAGGATGCGCGGAAGGCGGCCAAGGAATCCGGCAACGTGGACCTGATCTTCACCCTGGTGGACAACAAGGGGATCAAGCTGCACGACGACATCTCCGAAGAGGGCGAGCTGACGGCGAACATGGCGGCCGAGTGGGAGTCGGCACGCCGCGTCGCCGCGCATGAGACGGGCTTTGTGCGCCAGGTCGACGAGAAAGCGGGGGCCTCGTATATCGCCGGCTTTGCGGCGTCGTCCCAGGCGTTCATGCCCAAGTACGGGTGGGGGGTCATTGTCCGGGTCACGGAGGCGCAAGCGCTGGCGCCAGCGATGGCCCTGCGCAACGCGGTCCTGCTGGTCGCCGCGATTGCCACGATCCTCCTCGTTGTCGTCGCGATGTGGATGGCAGGGACGATCGCCCGCCCGATTGCCACGACGGCCGAGGTGATGCGCTCCATTTCCGAGGACGGTGACCTGACCAAGCGCCTGACAGCCACGTCGCAGGACGAGCTGGGCGACCTGGCGCACTCGTTCAACTCCTTTGTGGCGCGGCTCGGCGACATCGCGAAGGGCATTCGCGGGTCCTCGGCCAACGTGGCCACCGCATCGCGCGAGCTGTCGTCCGTCGCGGACGATATCTCGTCGGCCGCGCAGTCGCAGGCTTCCTCGCTGGAACAAACGGCGGCGAGCATGGAAGAGATCACGGCGACCGTCAAGCAGAACGCCGAGAACGCCGGCCAGGCCAGCCGGCTCGCGACCACGGCGCGTGAAGTCGCGGACAAGGGCGGACGCGTGGTGGGCGATGCCGTTGGTGCGATGAGCGAGATCAACCGGTCGTCCAAGAAGATCGCCGAGATCATCACGACGATCGACGAGATCGCCTTCCAGACGAACCTGCTGGCGCTCAACGC
>JAEUJL010000131.1 GCA_016794835.1 Gemmatimonadota bacterium
GGGCGGGCGCCGCGCTGGCGAAGATGAAGGCCAGGTACCAGGCGGCGGTCGTCCAGGGCTGGGTGCGGCGCCTGCGGGTGGGTCGAGAGGGTCTGCAGCGAAACGTGGTGCAGGCCGCGAATGTTGGGAAGTTTCCAAGCGAAAAGCCCCCCTGGGCCGAGGGGCGCCGCGCGTCGCGTCGTGGCGGGTGTCGGGGGATACCCTGCGCGCGGCGCGCCGCGCGTTGCCGGCGTAGTGGCGCCGAATGTTGATGCTGGCCGGTCCCGTGCGGCAGTGGTTGTCAGTCGTTAGTGGAAGTCGTGGCTCTTCGCATACGCCTCGCCCGCATCGGCCTTGAGGGCGGTGAAGCGCTCGCCGCGCAGGTTCACGACCTTCCCCTCGACCTGCAGGGTGCCACGCACCAGCAGCAGCGGCGATGTCGAGATCAGCAGCGCCTGCCGCTCGAAGCGCTTGGGGGTCACGATGACATTGAGGATGCCGGTCTCATCCTCCAACGACAGGAAGACAAATCCCTTGGCGGTGCCGGGGCGCTGGCGGCAGATGACGAGCCCCGCGTGGGCCACGGTGCTGCCATCGCGGCCGTGGGCGAACAACTCGCGTGCGGTGACGACCCCGTTGGGCGCGAGCAGGGCGCGCAGGTGTCGCATGGGATGCCCGTTGAGCGAGAGGCCGGTCACGCGATAATCGGCGTCGGTCGTCTCGAGCTGGCTCATGGGAGGGAGCGGGGCACGTTCCCGCTGGCGTCGTGAGGGGGCGAGGGGACCGGCGTCCCCCCGCGTGGCCTCGAGGACGCGCCAGAGCGCGGTGCGGCGTCGTTCATTGATCGGCACGTCGTCCGCCATGGGGTCGAAGGCGCCGGCTTCGGCGAGGGATCGCAGGGCGCGCTGGTCGAGCCCGGCGCGCTGGACGACGTCGTCGATGTCGCGGAATGGTCCGTCGCGCAGGGCGAGGGCCAGCTTTTCGCGTGCGGCGGCGCCGAGTCCGCGGACGAGGCGAATGCCGAGCCGGACGGCGGGCGGAGGCGTGGAATTGCTACCGGTGGCAATGGCACGATGACGCGTGGTGTCGGGTCGCGTCGTATCTTCGAAATCGGGGGGGGCCCCCCGTGCCCCTGGAACATCGGCGGCCGGTTCCCTCCGCAGCACGCGCACCTCGGTCCCGAACGGCACCACCACGCGTCCATCGGCGCACTCCAGCGCCGTATCCCATCCCGACCGCGTGAGGTCGATCGGGTGCACCACCACGCCATGCCGCTTGGCGTCCTCGATCAGCGTCCCCACCGAGTAGAACCCCATGGGCTGTGCATTGAGGATCGCCGCCGTGAATTCGGCGGCGTAGTAGTGCCGCAGGTAGGCCGAGGCAAACACGATGAGGGCGAAGCTCGCGGCGTGGGACTCCGGGAATCCGTAGTCGGCGAACGCATTGATCGGGTTGTAGATCCGGCGGCCGACCTCGTCGGGAATGCCGTTGGCGCGCATGCCCGCCAGGAGTTTTTCGCAGATGGCCGCCATGCGTTCGCGCGAGCGCTTGTGCCCCATCGCCCGGCGCAGCGTGTCCGCCTCGCCCGGCGTGAAGCCGGCGGCCGTGATGGCCACCTGCATCCCCTGCTCCTGGAACAGCGGGACGCCTAACGTGCGCCGCAGGATCGGCTCGAGGGTGGGGTGGGGATACGTGACAGGCTCCTCGCCCGCGCGGCGTCGCAGGTAGGGATGCACCATCTCGCCCTGGATCGGTCCCGGGCGGATGAGGGCCACTTCCACCACCAGGTCGTAGAACGAACGCGGCTTGAGGCGCGGCAGCGTGTTCATCTGTGCGCGACTCTCGACCTGGAAGACGCCGATCGTGTCGGCCGCGCAGATGTCGTCGTACACCGCCTGGTCCGTCATGTCGAGCTGGCCCAGGTCCACCGTCACCCCGCGCGAGCCGCGGATGTACTTGAGGCAGTCCTGCAACACGGTGAGCATGCCGAGGCCGAGCAGGTCGATCTTCACGAGCCCTGCCGGGTCGAGGTCGTCGCGTTCCCACTGGATCACCGTTCGCCCCGGCATGGAGGCCGGCTCGATCGGCACGACGGTGCGCAACGGCTCGGCCGTGAGCACAAAGCCACCGACGTGGATCGAGCGATGCCGCGGGGCCTGGTGGAGCCCCGCGACGATATCCGGGAGCACCTGCACGCGACGGTCGTCAGGGTCGAGGCCGGCCTGGGAGAGGATGGGATGTGCCGCCGTCGTTGCGGTGGCCGGCGGAGTGGAACCAGGTGGCGGACGGCGGGCGGCAGACGGCAGGGGCGGGCGGTCGGGCGCGATGCCTAACGGCGCAAGGACATCGTGGGCGCGGGAGTTCTGGAGCGCCGTGTCGCGCCCGTTGGCATTCCCGTACGGCTCGTACCCCTTCGACGTGCGACGCCCACTCGGCGCCTGGGGTGGGGGCGCGTCATCGTACTGGTGCTTGCGACGCCCCGTGAACTCAGGCCGTCCGCTCCGCGCCGCCAGCGCAGCCCGCTCGCGTGCGTCCCGTGCTTCCCGTGCTGCTCGTGCTTCCCGTGCTTCGCCGTCGAAGCGATGTCCTGCCGTCTGCCGTCTGCCGTCCGCCTTCTCGCTCTCGTTTGTCGCCTGCCGTTTGCCGTCCGCCGTCTGGCTCTCATCTGCCGCCTGCCGTCTGCCGTCCGCCGTCTCGCTCTCGAGCGCCATCTTCCGCCCTCGCGCCCGCTCCTCACGCAACTTCGCGCTGGTGTACGTCCCCGCCATCATGTCCTGCCCGTACCGTTCCGCCAGCAGGCGCTCGGCGCTCCACGCGTCGGTCTTGCGGCGGGGATCGTCGGGAATGCCGGGGCCATCGCTGCGCGGGTCCTTGTCGTATTCCTTGCCCAGCATCTCCTCCGGTGTGGTGGGGCCGCGGAGGGCCTCCGCCGTGGCCTGGGCGGAGAAGCGATCACTCAGTGCGCTGAGCACGTCGGCCTGCTGCACGGAGAAACCCAACACACGGGCAGCATCCCGCACGGCCGAGCGGCCGCGATAGGTGATCTGTTCACAGACCATCGCGGCGTGTTCCCGCCCGTAACGCTCGTAGACGTACTGCAGCACCTTCTCGCGGTCGCGGTGTGCAAAGTCGATGTCGATGTCCGGGGCTTCCTTGCGTTCCTCGCTCAGGAACCGCTCGAAGAGCAATTCCAGCTTGACCGGGTCGACGGCGGTGATCCCGAGGCAGTAGCAGACCACGGAGTTGGCGGCCGACCCGCGCCCCTGGCACAACACGCCCTCGCGATTCGCGAAGCGCACGATGTCCCAGACGATGAGGAAGTAGCCGGAGAAGCCGAGGCGACGGATCAGGTCCAGCTCATGGGCGATCTGCCGCCGGTATTTCGCGTCGAGGGCGTCGAGTGGTTGTCCCCAGCGGTCGATCGCCCCCTGCTCGACGAGGCGTGCGAGGTAGTCGTCGGCGGTGACGCCGGGCGGCAAGGGGAAGTTGGGGAGCGAGGGCTTGAGGTCGGCCAGGCGAAAGGCGCACCGCTCGGCGATGGTGAGCGTGGCGTGCACGCCCGCGAGGTCGGCCTGCCAACGCCGGGCCACCTGGGCCGGGCTCTTGAGGTACCACTCGCCGTTGGGGCGCAGGCGGGTGCCCATCTCGTCGAGCCGCTTCTGGTGCCGGAGCGCGGACAACACGTCGTGCACCAGGCGCCCGGTGGGGAGTGCGTAGTGCACGTCGTTGGTGACGACCCAGGGGAGGTCGAGCGATCGCGCGAGCGGGATGAGCTGCCGGACGAGGCGACGTTCCTCGGGCAAGCGATGGTCCCAGACCTCGACGGCCACCCGACGCTCGAAGAGGTCGATGAGCGTCGCCAGGGCGTCACATGCTTCGGCGGGTTTGTCTGCAGCCAGGAGCGAGGGGACCCAGCCCCGCGGGCACCCGGTGAGGGCAAAGAGGCCGCCGGTGTGCCGGGCCAGGGTGTCGAGGGAGACGCGAGGGGATCCTCGCGGGTGATCGAGCCGACCGCGGGTGATGAGGGACGCGAGGTTGCCGTAGCCTTCACGCGTTTCCGCGAGCACCACCACGTACGTGGGATGTCCATCCACCTCGAGGGTCAGCTCGGTGCCGAGGATCCCGTCGAGCCCGACCTCACGCGCGGCCTGCGCAAAACGCACGGCACCCCCGAGGTCATCATGGTCGGTGAGGGCGAGGGCGGGCATCCCCAACGCCTTCGCGCGCGCCACGAGGGCCTCGGGTTCCGAGGCCCCATCGAGGAGCGAGAAGACGGAGTGGCAGTGGAGTTCGGCGTACATCGCGAGCCGGGGACAGGCAGGGGGAGCGTGGGATGTGGAGGGTGTCGTCGCGTGGTGGTCGTATCACCCACGGGCGATGGCGGCGTCGACGCCCGGTCCCGGCGGTGGGAGCTCCCCCGGGACACGCAGCCGCACCCGTGCGCCGGGGGTCAGTCATACCATCCCTGCACAAACCACGACGTGCCGCCATCGGTCCCCGGCAGGCGCTCATGGTAAAGCACGAGGTCGGGGCCATGGTCGGCATCTTCCACACGCCAGTAGTCGCGGTCGTAGGTGGCCTGCCACCACTCGCCGCCGAGTCGCTCCGGGCCGGCGGCGCGGTGGACGCGGATCCACCGGTCGCGCCAGCGCAGGGCGCGCGGGGCCTCGACGGTTCCGGCGGGCTCCACGTCGACGCGTTCCGGCGGGTCCAGCTGGCGAAAGGTGCGACAGGGCGTGCGGGCCAGCAGCGGGCGGGCGAGGTGGACGTGGAGGGAGGGGGCGCTTTCGTCGACGCGTTCCCAGACGGCGGCCTGTTCGGGACGGTGCGTGTCGCGGGCGACGGGCCGGACGACGGCCTCGCTGCCTAATGTGGATCGCAGGCGGGCGAAGGCCGCGTCGGCGGCGGCGGGATCCCGCCAGCTGGTGTCGAGCAGTTCCCCCTGGGCCCCCGACAGCGGAGCCGTGGCGGTAATGGCCACGCGGACGCCACAGACAGGGGCGGTCAGGGGCCACGCCTCGAGCAGGGCGCGACACCGTTCGAGGAGTGGCAGGGTGCGCGCGAGCGGGCGCGGCAGCTGCACTTCGCGGGTGATGGTGTGCGGCTGGCTCGTGGGGAGGGCGCCGCGCGCATCGTCGAGCGTGAGGGTGATGGCGAGGGTGGCGGCGGCGCGGCCGTCGGCAATGAGGGTGTGGACCAGGCGGTCGAGGGCCGCGCGCACGAGGAAGAGGATGGGCTCCGTCGTGTCGACGCTGGGCGACAGGTCGGCCGCCACGGCCCGGGTGGCCTCGAGGCGGGTCAGGCCAGGGCGTCGCTCATCGAGGCCATGGGCGAGGCGCCAGGCGGCGAGCCCCAGGTTCCCCCAACGACGCTCAACATCTTCTGCGGTGAGGCGCGCCAGGGCGCCGATGGTGTGGAGCCCAAGGGTGCGGAGCGAGGCGTGCAGGTCCTCGTCGATCGTGAGGAGGCCCAGTGGGGCCGGGGCGAGGTAGGCGGCGCATCCACCGGGCGGGATGAGGACCGGGGCGGGGTCGGTGGCCTGGTGTGCGCCGGACCCGGTGTCCCACGTGGCGGCCCGGGCGGCGACGCAGGAGTCCGCGATGGCGACGCGGGCACGCGGGTGCCAGAGGCGCGCAATGGAGGCCAGTTGCCTGGCGAGGGTGGCTTCACCGCCTAACGCCTCGACGCCATGCGCCCCGATCCACCAGAGGCCGGGCGCACCGGCGGCCGGGGTGACCTGGGGGCTGGCGCGCACGAAGGCGGCCGTCGCACGGGTGACCGCACGGCCGATCAGGTCCTCGTCCCAGGGCAGGACCTGCAACGCGGCGCAGCGGGCGCGCGCCTCGGCGATCGTCATGCCGGCCCGGATGCGCGCCTGCCCGGCGGCCGCCGTCGCCGTGCGGATGCGCTGGCCGTCCACGAGGACGATCGGGAGGTCATCCCAGTGTTGCCACGATCGCTCGTGTGTGCCGCCGTCGGCCGTCGGCCGCCTGCCGTCTCGCGCACCATGTGGTGCCGAGTCAGCGCGTGTTTCCGTTCGCTGACCTGGCCTGCGATGGGGGATGGCGGTCGCGTGCTGTCTGCTGCCTGCCGTCTGCCGTCTGTCGTCTCTTCGGGGCTGTTGCGTCCAGGAGGAACGTGTCCCGGCTGGTGTCGGGTTCTGCAAACCGGCGTTTGTACGGGAGGCTGGTGCCTCCCACGCCATCGGGAGGGGGAGTTGTTCGTCGCGCACCGGGGGCGTCGGGGGCGGCCCGTTCACCGAGCCGGTTGCGTGGTGCCACACCACGCCGATCGGGAATCGCGGGATGCGGACACAGGCGACGCGGGAGGTCGTGGGCACAGGTCACCTCGACGGCCAGGGGACCGTCGTGTCCGGCCCCCTTGGCGATGGTGCAGGTGAAGGCGTGCAGGGTGCGGTGGGCCGGGGGATCGTCATCGGTCGAGCGCGTGGGGGCCGGGGTGAGGGACTGGCCATGGGCGGCACGGGTGAGTCGGGTTTCGACGCGACGCCAGGCCGGGCGGTCGTGGCGTGGGCGGAGGCGGCGTTCCATCTCCAGGCGCAGGGCGCTCCCGACCAGGCCGCGTCCGGCGGGCTGGTGATGCACGATGAGGAGGGCGGCCTGGGTGTCCTGGGCGAGGCGCGAGAGCCGGATGACAATGCTGCGGGGGATGGGGGTCGTGTCATCCAGCACGACGAGGCGAAAGGCGCCACTCCGCAGGAGGATGTCCGCGCACCAGGCCCCATGGCCGTCGGTGGGGGGCCGCACGACCCAGAGGAGGCCGGTTGTGGCCAGGGGGGCCCAGTCTCCCGGGGCCAGCGTGCGGGTGGCGTCGATGTATGCTACGGGTTGTTTGTCTGCGATGGCGCGGGCGGCGATGGCATGGGCCAGGGAGGTGGCGCCGCTGCCGGACGATCCCGCGACCTCGGTGAGCCGGCCGCAGGGAATGCCGCCGCCGGGGAGCGCGGCATCCAGGGCCGGGATCCCGGTCGCCAACGTGCGCTCCACCGCTGGCGTCGGGGCGACGACAGTGGCCAGTTGGGCCCGGAGGGTGGCGAGCGCGGTCGACACGGGGACGTGGATCGAGGGCGGGAGGGGAGCAGGGGGAGGAGCACGCCCGCTTGCGGCGGTGCTGGAAATCGTTAGGCTGGAGGCGTCTGCCTCTCCGGTTCCCCATGTCCGAACCCTACTCCGGCACCGTCCACGGCCCGGGCGCGCCCCCGCCACCACCTCCCTCGCCTCCGCGCGGGATCTTCGTGCGCACCGGGAACGCCGCGCGCGCCGGGATCACGATGGGGAGCACCCTGGCCATGGTGATCTCCTGGAGCGTGCACAAGTCCATTGTCTGGGCCGTGATTCATGGGGTGTTCTCCTGGTTGTATGTCGCCTACTATGCGCTGACCCGTCCCTCGTGACGGGGGGCCTGGTCAGCTCGCCGTCAGGAGCTCCAGCTGTGCGACGGCCGGTGGGGGCGTGGGATCCGGTGTCGCGTCATCCACCATCCAGGCCGTGCCGGCACGCGGCTCGAACGCCCGTTCGTCCGGGGTGCCGTATTGCAGCCCGACCTCGGCGCACAGCTGCTTCATGAAACGCCGCAGGCCATCGCGGTACCCCGGGGCCATCTCATGGCTGTGGGCGTACGCATCTGCATAACGAGTGACCAGGTGCGGGAATTCCGCAGCCAGGAACGGCAGGTATCGCGCACGGGCCGTCGCCCGCAGCCGCAGCGGGCTGGGGTTCACATGCGACGCGCCCTCTGCCGCAATGCGCCGGACCAGGGCCGCCAGCGCGTCCGGGCGGTCGGTGACTCCCGGGAGCACCGGCATGATGTTCACCCCGGCCTCGATCCCCGCCGCACTCAGCCGCCGCAATGCCCGCAGGCGGGATTCCGGCGTGGGAGCCCGTGGCTCGATGCGCCGCGCCAGCTCACGGTCCAGCGTGATCAGTGACAGGTGCACCGTCAGCGTCGAGCGCTGCGCGATGCGCACCAGGAGGTCGAGGTCGCGCGTGATCAGCGGCGACTTGGTGATGATCACCAGCTTGAGGCCTTTGGCCTCGGCCAGCACCTCGAGCACCCCCCGCGTCACGCGAAACAGGCGCTCGGCCGGCTGGTACGGGTCGGTCGCCGTGCCCAGCACGATCGTCTCGCCCCGCTGCACGGCGCCGGCCGCGGAGCCCCGGTCCCGCAACGTCCGGCGCAGGACGTCCGCCGCGTTGCGCTTCACGAAGATCCGGCGCTCGAAGGCCAGCCAGGGTGGCAACACTTCCGCGGCTTCCCCCTCGATGCCATCGGCGGTGAGCGCGCCACGCTCCATGACGAACCGATGGGCATACCGCGCATAGCAGTAGGCACACCCAAAGGCACACCCGACATACGGGTTGATGGACCAGAACGGCATCCCCGTACTGTCCGGACTGTTCAGGAGACTTCGCGCCTGGCTGCCGTAATACCGGATGTCCTTCTGCTCCCCCATCAGGGGATGCTGGGAGGACGTCGCCTGTGCGTCCCCCAATGGCATGGACTGCTGCATCTCGGTCTCCCGCGTTGTCCCCCGCGCGACGGGCAGCGAGGGACGCCTATAATACCGAACAAAACCCGAAGATCAAGACGCTGGAAAACCCGCCCCCCACCCGGTATCAGGACGGAATGACTCCGGGGTGCCGACTCCCCCTCGGGGGTTTCGCATCGCCCGGCACCCAACGGGTCATCCCATGAGGGCCCCCGTCGGCGGATGGGTCCGGCAGGTACATTCGAGCGACTACACCATGCCTCGAATGCGCCTCGTCAGATCCAGCATGCGATGGGCGGCCCTGCTCGGTGCCGCCGCCCTCCCGGCCCAGGGCCGACTCTCCGTCACGGCCGCCCTTCGCCCGTACGTCAGCGTCGATGCGCCCGTGGTGGCCCTGACCCATGTGCGGCTGATCGACGGCACGGGGGCGGCACCGCGGGAGGACCAGACCATCCTCCTGAAGGATGGGGTGATCTTCGGGATCGGCCCGACGGCCCGTCTCGCGCCGCCCGCCGAGGCCCAGGTGATCGACCTCAACGGGCACACGGTCATTCCCGGGGTCGTCGGCCTGCATGAACACACCTACTTCCGCCAGACCACGCGCACGACCCAAATGACGGTGAGCGGGCCGCTGGCCTACCTGGCCAACGGCGTCACGACGATCCGCACGGCCGGCTCCATGTTCCCGTACCAGGAACTGAACATGAAGCAGGCGGTCGAGTCGGGGAGCCTGCCCGGGCCGCGCATGCACATCACCGGCCCCTACCTGAATGGTGCCGCCGGGCCCGAATCCATGAACCGGGGGCTGCGCACGCCGGACGAGGCCCGCCGCGTGGTGGCCTACTGGGCCGAGGAGGGCGCCACCTGGCTCAAGCTGCAGGGGAACCTCACGCGGGCCATCGCCGGCGCGATCGTCGACGAGGCGCACCGACATGGCATGAAGGTCACCGGGCACCTCTGCTCCCTCAGCTTCGCCGATGCGGCCGCGTTAGGCTTCGACGCCGTCGAGCACGGCTTCATCACGAACAGCGCCTACGTCCCCGGCAAGCGCCCCGACACCTGCCCGGCGGAGAACATGCGCATCCAGGCCGAGGTCGACGTCGCCAGCCCGGCGGTCCAGGCGTCCATTCGCGAACTCGCCGACAAGAAGGTCGCGGTAACCTCCACGCTCGCTGTCTACGAGACCTTCACCCCCGGGCGCTTCAAGCTCCACCCGCGCGCCATGGAGTTGCTCGCTCCCGACACGCGGGCCGAGGTGGAGGCGGAGTATGCCGCCCTGGGGACGCAGGGCCTCGTTGTGCCGGAACGCCTCATCCGCAAGATGATGGCCTGGGAGCGGGACTTTGTCCGCGCCGGTGGGCTCCTCGGGGCCGGCGTCGACCCCTGGGGCAGTGGGATGCTTCCCGGCTTTGGGGACCTGCGCAACTACGAGATGCTGGTCGAGGCCGGCTTCAGCCCCGGGGAGGCGATCCAGGTGATGACCCTCAACGGCGCCCGCATCCTCGGCGAGCAGGCCACGCGCGGCAGCATTGAGCTGGGGAAGGTGGCCGACCTGGCGGTGATCCGCGGCAACCCGGCCGCGACCCCCGCCGCGATCTACGACATGGTCACGGTCTTTCGCAGCGGGACCGGGTTTGATTCGGCGAAGATGTTGGCGGCGGCGAAGGGCCTCGTGGGGGTGCGATGACCAGTCGCACGGCCCACGAGGTCGCCCGCGACGTCGCGCGGGGACGTGTCTCCGCGCGTGAGGTCGTGACCGCGTCGCTCGACGCCATCGCCCGCGAGCAGCCGCGCCTCAATGCCTTCATCACGGTGATGCGTGCGAGTGCCCGTGCCGCGGCCGAGGGAATAGACCGCCGGCGTGCCCGCCGCGAGCCCCTGGGCCCGCTCGCCGGCGTCCCCCTCGCGGTGAAGGACCTGCTCCTCACGCACGATGCGTTGACCACGGCCGGGTCCCGGATCTACGGTGACGGATTGCCGGCCCGGGCCGATGCCCCGGTCGTCCGCCGCCTGCGGCGTGCCGGATGCGTTGTGGTCGGCAAGGCGAACCTGCACGAGGTCGCGTTAGGCGTCACGAACGTCAATGAGCACTTCGGCGCGGCGCGCAACCCGTGGGACACCACGCGGGTGTCCGGTGGGTCGTCGGGGGGATCGGCCGTGGCGGTCGCCGCCGACCTCGTCCCGCTCGCCATCGGGACCGATACCCGTGGCTCCATCCGCATCCCGGCGGCCGCCTGCGGGATCACCGGCTTCAAGCCAACGTACGGCCTGGTGTCGGTCGAGCACGTGATTCCCCTGGCGCACTCGCTCGACCACGTCGGCCCGATGGCTCGTTCGGTGGACGACGCGGCCGTGATGCTGGCGGCGATGCTTCCCCCGGCGAAGGGCGCGGCGCTGCTCCGCGGTTCACGTGCGGCGGTCAAGCGGCTCGTCGTCGGGATCTCCGAATACCACATGCGCGACCTCGATGGGCCGGTGGCTCGTGCCCTGGAAGCGGCCCTGAAGGCGCTGCGACCGCTGGTGCGGGACCTGCGCGAGGTCCGGATTCCCGAGCTCGAGGGGGTGCAGGACGCGTCCACGGTCCTGGCGAGCAGCGAGGCGGTGGCGTTCCATGATGAGTTCCTGCGCAGCCGCCCGGACGGCTACGGTCCCCAGGTGCGCCAGCGCATGGAGGCGGGGTACGCCCGGACCGCCGTGGAGTACGTGCGCGCGCAGATGAAGCGGTCGATGGTTCAGGCGGCGTACGCCGAGGCGTTTGCGTCGGTCGACCTCCTGGTGGGGGCGACACTCCCCGTCGCCCCGCCACCGATCGATGCCCCGACCGTGGTCCGGATCAACGGTCGCGAGTTGACGACCGTCGAGGCGTTCACGCGCTGCAACGGGCCGCAGAACGTGGCGGGGATCCCCGCGCTGAGCGTGCCGGCGGGCGTTGCAGGCGGGCTTCCGGTCGGGCTCCAGGTCTTTGGCCCCATGGGTGCGGATGCCATGGTCCTGGCCCTGGGCCGCGCCTGGCAGCGCCACACGGACTGGCACGAACGGCGTCCGCGGGGGCAAGCGATCCGGCGGGCCGGACCGTAGTATTCAGCATCGTTCCAGCCCCCACCGATTCCATGGCCGCCGCACCGCTCTCGGACATCGAGATCCACCGTGAACTGGGCACCCTGCCCGGGTGGTCGCGTCGCGGGAATGCGCTGGTGAAGGGGTTCGCCTTTCCCGACTTCATGGCCGGGATCGCCTGGGTGCGCCAGGTGGCCGAGGCGGCGGAATCACGCGACCACCACCCGGACCTCGATATTCGCTATACGAAAATCACCGTGACGCTGTCCACGCACTCGGCGGGGGGCATCACGGTGAAGGATTTCGAGCTGGCGCGCGCGATCGACGCGCTGCCGGTGGGGCGCTAGTCGCGGCTGCGACCTCCCAGGAGGTGCAGGATCGCGAGGAACATGTTGAGCAGGTCCAGGTAGATGTTCACCGCTGCGGCCACGTAGTCATCCGGGCCGTAGAGGTTGCGGATGCGCCAGGTGTCAAACACCAGGAGCCCGCCGAACACCATGACCGTGGCGCCCGAGATCCAGAGCGACGCGGTCTGGTTCTGGAAGAACAGGTTGAGGAGTGAGGTCGCAATCAGGACCCACACGCCGATCATGAAGAACGAGCCCCACGCACTGAAGTCGCGGCGCGAGAACCAGGCGTAGAGGGTCAGGGCGCCGAAGGTCGAGCCGGTGAGGAGTCCCGCCTGGCCGATGAGTGCCGGGTTGGTCCGGGCGTAGAGGTAGACGATCGGGGAGATCGCGATCCCCTCGACAAACGTGAAAAGGAAGACGAGCCCGAGGTTGGCCGGGAACGCGTTCCGCATCCGCATGGCGATGAAGAGCGGCGCCAACGTGCACAACATCGTGATGATCGGATGCCGGACGACGGCTTCCATGATGCGCGGCTGCCCCATGGCGAACCAGACACCAGCCATCGTGACGAGCACGCTCGCAAAGACCAGCGTGTAGGTCCGTCGCACGAGGGTGGCGCGCTCGGCGCCGGTGCGGACGACGATGGGGGGATTGAGCGGGCGGTACGAGACGCCCATGGGAGGACTCCGGGAGAGAGGCGTCCGAAAGGTAGGGGAGTTGGCGGCGGGCCCGGTAGTGCCGCGGGCGGGCGGCGACACAGGGAGGGCGCGAACTGATGCAGCACGAGCGGCACCAGACCGGGGCAGCACGCGTCCCGCGCTGTGCTCCTCGTGCTGCTCGTGCTGCTCGTGCTTCGCTGTGGCTCCTGAGCGAGCTCCCTATTGCTTCCGAAGCTCCACGCTTCCGTTCACAGTCGAAAAACTGATGCGTCGTCCGCCGTCGCCGACCGTGGCGCGCAGGTGGCGCGGGTTGATGCGACCACTGAGCGTCATCGGGAAGTCGGATTCCACGCGCCCGTTGACCGTGCGCATGTCCAGGTCCGCATTGAGGTTCCCGGGGACCCACACCTCGATCGAGCCGTTCACGGTGTTGAAGTCCAGGTCGCCGCGGCCGAGCTCCGCCATCTTGACCGTGATGCTGCCGTTCACGGTGGACGCCTTGACCGGCCCGCCCGAGGAGGCCGCGTCGATCGAACCGTTGACGGTATTCGCCTCGACCTCGGCGGTTGCGCCGCGGATGTCGAGGCCACCATTCACCGAGCTGGCGACGAGCTTCACCCCTTCGGGCAGCTGGACGACAAACTCGACCGAGGTGTCGTTGTTGCGGTCGCGGTCGCGCCACCCTTCGCTGCGCGTGCGATACCCTTCCTCGTCGCAGCGGGTGCTCTCGTTCCAGGTGGCGCAGATGATGACATCGTCACCGGACTTCTTCATCTCGATGCGGACGTTGTCCGGGTTGCCGCGGCGCCAGCGCTTGGTGCCGACGACCTCGACGCGACTCCCCGTGCCGCGTTCCACGCGGATCGGGCCGTTGAGGTTGCGGACGTAGAGCCAGCGTCCCGCCGGGACGGTTCCCTCCCAGGTGAAGGCGCGGTCGCTGCGGCGTTCCTGCGCCCCGGTCGTTGCGGCCAGGGCGAGGGTGCCGGCGGCCAGGAATCTCAGGGTCGTGGTCATGGGACTCAGCGTTTGCGGATCTCGACGTTCCCCGTGAACGTCTCGGCGATGATGCGGGGGCCACCCGTGCCTACGGCGAACTCGAAGCGGCGTGGCCGGCGGTTGAGGCTGCGTTCCCCGGGGAGCAGCGTCACCGGGAAGTCGGAGTCGATTTCCCCGTTGAAGGTCTCGATGGCAAACCGTGCGCTGCTTGCCGAGGGGATGGCGAGGGTGATGGTGCCCGAGTGCGAGTGGAACTCGTACCGTCCGTCCGCCTCGATGGCGCCGGCGTACGACACGTCGCCGCTGGTGGTCGAGAGCTCCACGTCACGGCCACGGGCCTGGTCGACGACGACGTCGCCGCTCGTCGATTCCGCCTTGAGGTCGCCCTCGATGTCCTCGACCTCGACCGACCCGCTCACGGTGGTCGCCTCCACGCGTCCCTTGATGCGACGGATGACCACGTCGCCGGAAATCGAGCCGACCTCCACCCGCGCGGTGGCGTCGTCAATGCGCACGTCGCCGCTCATCGAGCTCGCTTCCACCTCGCCCCCGGCGCTGCGCACCTCGATATCTCCCGAGCTGCTGCGCACGAGCACCCGGGCCCCGCGGGGGACCATGACTTCATAGGTGATCGTCCGGTGGTCGCGATTCGAGCCGCCCCCGTGTTGTTCCAGGGTGAGGCGACTGGCGGACACGTCGAGGTCGAACCGGCCACGTTCCGTCTCGGCGCGCACGCGGGCTTCCTTGCGATCCCACCCCGTGACGATGACGTCGCGGGACATCACGGACAGGTCCACCACTCCCGTCGCGCTGAAGGCGAAGGTCGTGTCGATGCGACTCAACTGTCCCTCGCCATCGGCCTCGTCGTTGCGCTCCCATCGGTCGCGCGCGGCGCGCTCGCGGCGGCTCTTCTCGTCGAACTCCCGCTCGACACGCCGCGCGACTTCGTTGGCCCTGCGCTCGACCTGTGCCGCGATCCGTTCGGCCGCGGCCGCGATCGAGGCGGCCCAGCGCTCGATGCTGCGGTCCGTGGACTGGGCGCCGACCGGGCGGGTGGCCGCGAGCAGCGTGGCGGACAGGAGGGTCAGGGAACGGCGAGTCATGGTCGGGTCAGGTGCTGCTGGCGAGCAGGGCGGCCTTGCGGAGCAGGCCAAGCTTGCGTTCCAGCGACTTGTTGAGTTGCGACTCCAAAAAGCGGGATGCCGGATCACGATCCAGGGCGGCCTT
>JAEUJL010000140.1 GCA_016794835.1 Gemmatimonadota bacterium
GCCGGCGAGGGTGAGGACGCGCACGGTGGGCCTCCCGGCGGAGTCCTTGCCGGCAATCGCCACCCAGGCGTTGGGATGATGCAGGCTGCGGTCGCGCGCAACGTCCACGCGCCCACCCGCGGGCCCCGACACCGCCTCGTAGTACGCGCGGATGATCGCGTCGACCGACGCCACGTCGCGCGGGTCGGCGTCTTGCGCCGCGAGCGGGAACGCGGCCACACATGCCGCGACAACCAGGGCCTGGATTCTCATCGTAGGTTGCGCCCTCCGGGGCGACGGTCTGGATGGACAGGGGCGCGTCGTCCCCCGCACACCGACACAGTAATCGAGCAAGGAAGCACGGAGCCCCCAGGTGAGCTAAGGCAACCTGACCGGCCCCCCGTGCGCCCCTTGTGCAACACAGCATCGCATCGCGCCGCGCAACGCCGCTGTCGCTATCCATCTGGTGAGCGTGGCTGTACTCTCCCGCCGTCGCTCCCCCGCCGCCACGTGGACTCCCGCCTCGCCACCTTCGCTTCCCTCGCCGTCACCGCGGTCGCGCTCCTCCCTGCGACCAGTGTCGTGCGCCGGGCAACCATTTGGCGCGAGCTGGCCGGGCGCCCCGCAGTCGCCGTCGTCCTTGGACTCGCAGGGCTCGCCTCACTGGCCGTGGGGTGGCGACTGCGTGCGGAACTCACGGCGGCCCTCCCTGCCATCGCCGCGTTGCTTGCCGTCGGCTCCGCCCTCGCGTGGTGGCGCGCACGCGACACCTTCGGTCGATCGCGGGGGCTTCCCCCCGGTTCACTGGGCCTCGGGGCCTCGCTCGATGCCATCGAACACCAGTCCTTCTACGCGGACGCGGCGGCACGCCACGGTCCCATCTTCAAGATGGCCCAGTTCCACCGCCCCGTCGCCTGCGTCGTGGACCTCAAGACCGGGCTCGATGCGCTCGAAGCCCACCGCGCGGCCCTCCGGCAACCGACGTTGCCGTTCGGGCGCCTCTCGCCGGGCAACTACATCGAGTTCATGAACGACGAACGGCATGCGCGATATCGGGACATCCTGCGCACCGCCTTGAGTGGGCGCGTGGTCGCCATGGCGCGGCCCGGGATCGAGGAGGCCATCCGGGCGCAGCTGGCAGCATGCGTCTCCGCGTCCGCCGACGGCCCGCTCGACCCGCGTCCCTGCCTGGAACGGGCGGCCTTCGCCAGCCTGGTCCGCACGATGTTCGGCATTCCCCCGTTGGACCAACGCGTGGCGGAGTTGCGCCAGCTATTCGACCAGCTGGGCACGACGCGCACCTTTGTCGAGCGTCGTCCCGAGGATCGGGTACAGGTCTTCACCCGCCTGGTGGGGCTCGTTCGGGAACTCGGACGCGACCTCCTCACCACGCCCCCGGCATCCCCGGCGAGCTCCGTCCTCAGTGAGGCCCTGCGGGCAAACCCGGCCCACCTCGACGACGATACCCTGCTCGGCAACCTGGTCCTGATCGTCCACGTCACGCGCAGCAATGTGCGCGGGCTGTTGATGTGGGTGCTCAAGGAGTTGCTGGACCACCCGGAGGTGCTCCAGGCGATGCGC
>JAEUJL010000177.1 GCA_016794835.1 Gemmatimonadota bacterium
GTCTCCACCGACTATGACACCGCGGACAAGCTGTACTTCGAGCCGCTGACGCTCGAGGACGTGCTGGAAGTGGTGGACCGTGAGCAGCCCGAGGGGGTGATCGTGCAGCTGGGCGGGCAGACGCCGCTCAAGCTGACGAAGGGGCTGGAGGCGGCTGGCGTCCGGATCCTCGGGACGCCGCCGGATGCCATCGACATTGCCGAGGATCGCAAGCGCTTTGATGCGGTGGCCCGCAAGCTCGGGATCCGCCAGCCGGAGAACGGGACGGCCGTGAGTGTTGAGGAGGCGGCGGCGATCGCCGGCCGGATCGGGTACCCGGTGCTGGTCCGTCCCTCGTACGTGCTGGGTGGCCGGGCGATGCAGATCGTCTATGACGAGGCGTCGATGCGCGGGTACTTCGAGACGGCGGCGCGGGTGAGCGAGGACCGGCCGGTGTTGATCGATCGTTTCCTCGAGGACGCCTTCGAGGCGGACGTGGACTGCATCTCCGACGGCAAGCAGGTCGTGGTTGGGGGCGTGATGCAGCACATCGAGGACGCCGGGATCCACTCGGGGGACTCGGCGTGCGTCCTGCCGCCGTACCTCGTGCGCGAGGATGACATCGCCGTGATGAAGGCCCACGCCACCGCCATGGCGCGCGAGCTGGGCGTGATCGGCCTGATGAACGTGCAGTTTGCGGTGAAGGATGGCGTGGTCTACGTGCTGGAGGTCAACCCGCGCGGAAGCCGCACGATCCCGTTTGTCTCGAAGGCGATCGGCGTCCCGCTGGCGTCCGTGGCCGCGCGCTGCATGGCGGGGGAGACCCTCGAGCAGATCGGTTTCACCGAGGAGATCGTGCCGTCGTACGTGTCGGTGAAGGAGGCGGTGTTCCCCTTCACCAAGTTCCAGGGCTTCGACCCGCTGCTGGGTCCCGAGATGCGGTCGACCGGCGAGGTGATGGGCATCGCGGACTCGTTCGGGAGTGCGTACGCCAAGGCGCAGCTGGCGGCCGACAATGCGCTGCCGCTGGAGGGCGCGGTGTTCGTGACCGTGAACGACGGGGACAAGCCGTCGGTCACCCCGATCGCCCGCCGCTTTCACGAGATGGGGTTTGTGCTGTACGCGACCGAGGGGACGGCGCGCTACCTGCGCGGCCTTGGCGTCCCCACGCGGACCGTCCAGAAGCTGCATGAGGGGCGGCCGAACGGGGTCGACCTCATGCTGAACGGCGAGGTCCGGCTGTTGATCAACACCCCGTTGGGGAAGTTCGCCCAGCACGACGACTATCGCTTGCGCCAGACGGCGATTGCCCACCGGATCTCGTACACCACGACCTTGTCGGCGGCGGCTGCCGCCGGGGACGCCATCCTCGCGCTGCGCTCACGCAAGCCGGCCGTGCGCGCCCTGCAGGAGTGGCATGCGATGCTCCACGATGAACTCCGGGCGGGCGGATGACGGCGCCGCTCATTCATCCGTCGGCCTTTGTCGATGAGGGAGCTGACGTCGGGGAAGGGACGCGGATCTGGCACTTCTGCCACGTGAATCCCGGGGCGGTGATCGGCACGGGATGCAGCCTCGGGCAGAACGTGGTGGTGATGCCGCGCGTGCGGATCGGGAACAACGTGAAGATCCAGAACAACGTCTCCGTGTACGAGGGGGTCGAGCTCGAGGATGACGTGTTCTGTGGCCCGTCGATGGTGTTCACCAACGTGGTGAACCCGCGCGCCCATGTCTCGCGCAAGCATGCGTATCGCCCGACCGTGGTGCGGCGCGGGGCCAGCATCGGGGCGAACGCCACGATCGTCTCCGGGGTGGAGCTGGGGCGTTACGCGTTTGTTGGCGCGGGCGCCGTGGTGACCCGGGACGTGCCGGCGTATGCGCTGGTGGTCGGGGTGCCGGCGCGACAGGTGGGCTGGGCGTGCCACTGTGGGGAACGCCTGCCGGAGTCGACCGTGTCGGGTGCGGACGCCGCCGTGCGCATCCTGGCGTGTGGCGCGTGTGGGTCGCGGTATCGGCTGGACGGACAGGTGTTGACGCCGGAGGGCGAACGATGAACCGGTACCGGATCGGTGTGGTCGGGTGTGGGCGCATCAGCCGCAACCACTTCGATGCCATCGCGAAGGTGGAGGGCTTCGAGCTGACGGCGGTGTGCGACATCGTCGAGGCGCGTGCGCAGGAGGCCGCCAGTCGCCTGGGGGTGCCGGCGTTCACGTCGCTGAACCGGATGCTCGAGGTGGCGCCGCTCGACGTCGTGGCGGTGTGCACGCCGTCCGGCCTGCACCCGGATCATGGGGTCGCCGTCGCCCGCGCCGGCAAGCATGTGGTGTGCGAGAAGCCGATGGCGATCTCGCTGACCACCGCGGATGAGCTCGTGCATGCGTGCGACCGTGCGGGGGTCCAGCTGTTCGTGGTGAAGCAGAACCGGCTCAACCCGCCCATCCAGGTCCTCAAGCGCGCGATCGACAAGGGGCGCTTCGGGCGCATCTACATGGCCAACACGACGGTGCGGTGGACGCGGCCGCAGGAGTACTACGACCAGGCGCCGTGGCGCGGCACGTGGGAGTTTGACGGCGGGGCGTTCATGAACCAGGCGTCCCACTACGTCGACCTGATCCAGTGGCTCGTCGGGCCCGTCGAGTCGGTGATGGCCAAGACCGCGACGCTGGCGCGCCGTATCGAGACGGAGGACTCCGGGATTGCCGTCCTGAAGTTCCGGAACGGGGCGCTCGGCGTGATCGAGGTGACGATGCTGACCTACCCGAAGAACCTCGAGGGCTCCATCACCATCATGGGGGAGACCGGCACCGTGAAGATCGGCGGCACGGCGGTCAACAAGGTCGAGACCTGGCAGTTCGCCGACTACGATGACGACGACAAGGCGATCGAGGCCACGAGCTACACCCCACCCTCGGTCTATGGGCACGGCCACGAAGGGTATTACCGCAACGTGCTGGCGGTGCTCCGTGGCGAGGCCCAGCCCGACACCGATGGGCGCGCTGGACGCAAGTCGCTGGAACTGATCCTCGGGATCTACGAGTCCGCCAAGACCGGACGCGAGGTCCCCCTGCCGCTGCGGGCGACGGTGTAGCCACCGTCACCCCGTTTCCCGGAGTTTGCCACCATGCCCGTCCCCCTGCTCGACCTCAAGGCCCAGCACGCCACCATTCGCGACGAGATGCTCGCGGCCGTCACGCGCGTCATCGACGACCAGCTGTTCATCCTCGGGGAACCGGTCGAGCGGCTGGAGCGGATGGTCGCCGAGATGTCGCACACCCGGCACGCGATCGGTTGTGCGAATGGCACGGACGCGATCCTGCTGGCGCTCCGCGCGCTGGACATCGGGCGCGGGGACGAGGTCATCACGACACCGTTCACCTTCTTTGCCACCGCGGGGACGATCCACAACGTCGGGGCGACGCCGGTCTTCGTCGACATCGAGCCCCGCTCCTTCAACATCGCGCCCGCGGCGGCCGCCGCGGCGGTGACCACCCGCACGCGGGCCGTCATCCCCGTGGACCTCTTTGGCCAGATGGCGCCGATCGAGGCCGTGCGGGCCCTCTTGCCGAACCTCCCCCTCATCGAGGACGCCGCGCAGACGATTGGCGCGTCGCGGATGATCGACGGCCGCAAGGTCATGGCCGGGGAAGGGGCGACGATCGGGACCTTTTCGTTCTTCCCGTCGAAGAACCTGGGCGGATACGGCGACGGCGGCATGATGGTCACCCAGGATGACGCCCTCGCGACCCGCCTCCGCCGCCTGCGCGTCCATGGCGGGGCGCGCACCTACTACCACGACGAGGTCGGCTACAACTCGCGCCTGGACGCCCTCCAGGCCGCGGTCCTCGCGGCCAAGTTGCCGCACCTGTCGCACTGGAGTGCCGGGCGGCGAGCCAATGCGGCCTACTACAGCGCCAACCTCGCGGACATCCCGGAGATCACGACCCCGTGGGTCGACCCCGCGAACGAGTCGATCTTCAACCAGTACACGATCCGGGTATCCCGGCGGGACGAGTTGCAGGCATACCTCAAGGAGCGCGGGATCGGGTCCTCGATCTACTACCCGCTCCCCCTGCACCTGCAGCCGTGCTTCGCCTACCTCGGTTACCGTGAGGGGCAGTGCCCGGAGTCCGAGCGGGCGGCGCGAGAGGTGCTGTCGCTCCCGATCTTCCCGGAATTGACCTCCGCCCAGCTGGACGAAGTCGTCGGCACGGTTCGTGCCTTTTTCGGGCGCTGACCCGTCCTTTTGAGGTCGGGGATTCCCGTACTTATCTCATGAAAGATCAACTGCTAGCGAAGATCCAGGACCGGTCGGCGGTCGTGGGGGTGGTGGGGCTGGGGTACGTCGGCCTCCCCCTGGCGATGGAGTTCGCCAAGGCCGGGTTTCGGGTGATCGGCTACGACGTCTCCGTGCCCACGGTCGACCGGCTGATGACCGGGGTGTCGCACATCCAGGACGTCCCGTCGGAGGAGGTGGCCGCGCAGGTCGCCGCGGGCCGGTTCATCGCGACCGCGGTCGAGGAGCGGCTCCACGAGTGCGACGCGATCAGCATCGCCGTGCCGACGCCCCTCTCCAAGAGCCGCGACCCGGACATGAGCTTCGTCGAGGCGGCGTCCGAGGCGATCGCCCGTCATGCTCGCGCCGGGACCCTGGTGGTCCTCGAGAGCACCACCTACCCCGGGACCACGCGGGAGGTGCTGCAGCCGCGCATCGAAGCGCGGGGGCTCGTCGTGGGCAAGGACGTCTTCCTCGCCTTCTCGCCGGAACGAGTGGATCCCGGGAACCCCAAGTTCCACACCAAGAACACCCCCAAGGTGGTCGGTGGCGTGACGCGGGACTGCACCGAGGTCACGGTGGCCCTCTACCGCTCGTGCATCGACACGGTCGTCCCGGTGGAGAGCGCCGAGGTCGCGGAGCTGGTGAAGCTCCTGGAAAACACCTTCCGCGCCGTGAACATCGGGTTGGTCAACGAGATGGCGATCGTGTGCGACAAGCTGGGGGTGAATGTCTGGGAGGTGATCGATGCCGCGGCCACCAAGCCGTTCGGCTTCATGAAGTTCACCCCGGGCCCGGGGATCGGCGGGCACTGCATCCCGCTCGACCCGCTGTACCTCGCCTGGAAGATGCGCACGCTGAACTACCGGACCCGATTCATCGACCTCGCGAGCGACATCAACTCGGAGATGCCCGAGTACGTCGTGCGGAAGGTGGCCCGGGCGCTGAACGATGACCGCAAGGCGGTGAATGGCTCCCGGGTCCTCCTGCTGGGGGTGGCGTACAAGAAGGACGTGGACGACATGCGCGAGAGCCCGGCCCTGGAGATCCTCCGGCTGCTCGGGGAGCGGGGCGCGGTGGTCGAGTACCACGATCCCTGGGTTCCCCGGTTCCGGGAGCACGGGGAAGTGCACGCCGGGGTGGACCTCTCCGCGGACCGCCTCCGGGCGGCTGACGCGGTGGTCGTCGTGACCGACCACTCCAACGTGGATTACCAGTTTGTTGCCGACCATGCGGGCCTGATCGTCGATGCGAGGAACGCCATGGCACGGACTTCGCCCTCCCGGGCGAGGGTCGTGCCGTTGTCGGCAACGACCGCCCTCTAGGACGCCGTCACGGCGCCCTCAACTCAACTGACGCGAACTGATGCACATAACGGTGGTGGGAACGGGCTACGTCGGGCTGGTCGTGGGGGCCTGCCTGGCCGAGACCGGCAATGACGTGATCTGCGCGGACGTCGATGAGCGCAAGATCGGGATGCTCCTGCGCAACGAGATCCCCATCTACGAGCCGGGGCTGGAGGCACTCGTCGAGCGGAACCAGAAGCAGGGCCGCCTCCGGTTCACGACCGAGGTGCCGGCGGCGATCAAGACGGCCGAGGTGATCTTCATCGCCGTGGGGACGCCGCCCGATGAGGATGGCTCGGCCGACCTGCGCCATGTGCTGAACGTGGCCGACAGCATCGGCAAGCACATGGGGCGCGAGGTGGTGGTCGTCACCAAGTCGACCGTGCCCGTCGGGACCGCGGCCAAGGTGCAGGCTGCCGTCGCACAGCATGCGAAGCTGCCGTTCCACATGTGCTCGAACCCCGAGTTCCTCAAGGAAGGGGCCGCCGTCGACGATTTCCTCAAGCCGGATCGCGTGGTGCTCGGTGTCGATTCCGATCATGCGCGGAGCGTGATGGCCGAGCTGTACGCGCCGTTCGTGCGCACGGGGAAGCCGATCATCTTCATGGACATCGCGTCGGCGGAGATGACCAAGTACGCGGCGAACGCCATGCTCGCCACTCGTATCTCGTTCATGAACGAGATCGCCAACCTCTGCGAGCGGGTGGGCGCGGATGTGGACCTGGTGCGCAAGGGCATCGGGAGCGACAACCGGATCGGGCCGTCGTTCCTGTTCCCGGGCCCCGGGTACGGCGGGTCGTGTTTCCCGAAGGACGTGAAGGCCCTGGTCCGCACGGCGAAGGAGTTCGGGGCGAGCCTGTCGGTCCTGGACGCGGTCGAGGACGCCAACGAGCGGCAGAAGGGGCGGCTCTACGAGAAGCTCTCCAAGGCCTTCGGGGGCCCGCTGAAGGGCGCGCGCGTGGCGGTGTGGGGGCTGGCCTTCAAGCCGAACACGGACGACATGCGTGAGGCGCCGGCCCTCGTCCTCATCGAACAGCTGCTCGCGGATGGGGCGTCGGTGGCGGTGCATGACCCGGCGGCGATGCACGAGGCGAAGCACAAGCTGGGCGATCGCGTGACGTACGCCGAGTCCAACTACGCGGCGCTCGATGGGGCGGACGCGCTGGTGGTGGTGACGGACTGGAACGAGTATCGGCACCCGGACTTTCAGCGGATCAAGGCGACGTTGCGCCGGCCGATCGTGGTCGACGGGCGGAACCTGTATAGCGCGGCGAAGATGCAGGGGCTGGGCTTCACCTACGATTCGATCGGCCGGGGGCGCGTATGAGGATCCTGATCACCGGGGCCGCGGGGTTCCTCGGCTCGCACCTGTGCGACCGGTTCCTGGCCGAAGGGCACACGGTGATCGGGCTGGACAACTTCATCACCGGGAACCCGGACAACATCGCGCACCTGACGGGGCACGACCGGTTCTCGTTCGTCCGGCACAACATCTCGAACTACACGTACGTTGCCGGGGCGCTGGATGGCATCCTGCATTTCGCCTCGCCGGCCTCCCCGATCGACTACCTCGAGCACCCGATCGCGACGCTCAAGGTGGGATCCCTCGGGACGCACAACGCGCTGGGGCTGGCCAAGGCCAAGGGGGCGCGCTTCTTCCTGGCGTCGACCTCGGAGGTCTACGGCGATCCCCTCGTGCACCCGCAGACCGAGTCGTACTGGGGCAACGTGAACCCGATCGGGCCACGCGGCGTGTACGACGAGGCCAAGCGATTCGCCGAGGCGATGACGATGGCCTACCATCGCTCGCATGGGGTGGACACGCGCATCATCCGCATCTTCAACACGTATGGGCCGCGGATGCGCCCGAACGACGGGCGGGTGGTGTCCAACTTCATCGTGCAGGCGCTGAAGGGTGAGCCGCTCACGATGTACGGCGACGGCCAGCAGACGCGGTCGTTCTGCTTTGTCGAGGACGAGGTCGATGGGATCTACCGGCTCTTCATGCACGGGGACTCCCAGCCGACGAACATCGGCAACCCGAACGAGTTCACGGTGCGGCAGCTGGCCGAGATTGTCCTCGAGATCACCGGGTCGAAGAGCCAGATCGTCTCCCGGCCGCTGCCCGAGGACGATCCGAAGGTCCGCCAGCCGGACATCACGCGGGCGCGCCGGATGCTGGGCTGGGAGCCCAGGATCGACCTGCGGGAAGGGGTGCGCCGCACCGTCGAGTATTTCCGCGGCGTGGTGCGCTGAGTTGAGTGGGGCCAGGTCGCCAGGCCTGGCCCCACGGCCATGGGTGCCCCCCGTGACACGTGGCGCGGCGCGTGTCCGCGCGATGCATCAACGACAGGCGTCCGCGTTCTCCGGCGGCTGATCGCGTCAGGGAAGGGCACGCGCGCGGTGTCTTCCTGGTAACGCCTTCCGATGCGATTCATGCGCGCCTTGCTGCTTTCCTGCTTTGCTTCCGTCCTGGTCGCCTGTGGCGGCGGCACGTCGTCCACCGGGATCCCGGACCTCCAGGAGTTCACCCTCGTGCAGGCGGCCGATTCGGTGCCGCTGCCCTATGGCCGCGTGGTGAAGGTCGGCGAGGTGTACCTGCAGCTGGGCGAGGTCTCGGATTCGCGATGCCCCGTGGGCGTGCAGTGCGTCTGGGCCGGCGACGGTGTCGCGACCATCGGGGTGCATCCGCCATGTTTTGCTGGCGGGTGCGGGGCGCCGTCCGAGGTCCTCGTCCTACATACGAACCTTGAACCCAAGGCTGGGCTGGGGTGGGGACACCGGGTGGAGCTCGTCGGCCTGAAACCGGTGCCGGTGGCCAATAAGGTGATCGAGAGCTCCCGGTACGTGGCCTGGGTCCGGGTGACCAGGGCGGGCTGAACCCTCGGCTGGCGGCTGGCCCCGGTTCTTGCCCACGGGCAGGGCCGGGCCGCTCGTGGCGGATCGAGCCCTGGTGGGGCGTGAAGTTGCGGCAGTGCCACGGCGCGGGCTGTACCCATTAGCTTTCGCGGCTCCCCGGCAACCCTTCCCGGCGGTTGCGGGACCGATCCACGGAACGGTGGGTACCTCACTTCCTGATGCCCGATAAGCGCCTGTACCGATTGAGCTTGTTCCTCGTTCTCGTCGCCCTGTCCGGGGCGTGCGGGCGCGGGTTCAAGCTGTCCCGGTTCGGGTCCAACGAGGCCCTGTTCGAGGGTGGCCTCTCGGAGTTCAATCGTCGGAAGTGGGACAACGCCGTCTCGGCGTTCGAGAAGCTCACCTTTGACTTACCGGCTCGCGATACCCTGCTGCCGCTGGCACACTGGTACCTCGCGAAGGCCTATGCCGGCCGACGGGACCATATCCTGGCGGCCCAGGCGTACAACCGACTGGCGGAGTCGTTTGCGACGGACTCCCTCGCGGACAACGCGATGTACGAGGCCGCGCACGAATACCAATTGCTCTGGCGCCGTCCCTCGCTCGATGCCAACTATGGCGAGCAGGCGATGTCGGCGTACCAGACCATGCTCGGGCTCTATCCCGATTCCGAGCTGAAAGACCAGGCTGAAAAGCAGATGGGCACGCTCCAGGAGTGGTTTGCCTCCAAGGACTACGAGAGCGGCCTGTACTACTTCCGGCGGAAGGCCTTTGACTCCGCCATCATTTATTTCAAAGACGTCGTCAAGAACCACCCGCAAACGGCCAAGTCGCGTGAGGCGCTGCTGCGTCTCGCCGAAGCGTATGGAGCGAACCAGTATCGCGAGGACCGCACCGAGGTCTGCGCGACGCTCCATGAACGGTACCCTTCGGACAAGGAGGTCGCCGTGATCTGTGGCGCCCCACCGAAGGACATACCGGCGACCAAGCCCGCCACGGATACGACGTCGCTGCCCGAGACGCACTGACGTGCGCCGGGGCTACTTCGGCGGGACGTTCGATCCCCCGCACGTCGGCCACCTGATGGTGGCGTCCGACGCGTTTGAGGCATTGGCGCTCGATCGCCTGACCTTCGTGCCGAACGCCCGCCAGCCCCTCAAGGCGGACGCGCCCTCGGCCGATCCCGCCCTCCGCCTGGAGATGGTGCGGCGCGCGGTCGCCGGGGATCCCCGGTTCGACGTCGACCCGATCGAGGTGGAGCGCGGGGGGACCAGCTACTCGGTGGATACCCTGGAGCAGCTGGCCGCCCGGCATCCGGCGGACGCCCGGGTCTTCCTGGTGGGGGCCGACGTCGGCCGATCCTTCCCGCAGTGGCGTGCGCCGGCGCGGATCATGGCGCTGGCCCAGGTCGCGGTCCTTCGGCGGGCCGTGGAGGAAGGGGAGGCCGACGATGCCTCGATCCTTGCCCCGTTCCGGACGTTGGCGGCGGACGGGGTGGCGCCGCCGGTGATCGTCCGTACCCGCCGCGTCGATGTGTCGTCCACCGAGGTGCGCGACCGCGTGCGCCACGGCCGTCCACTCACCGGATTTGTTCCTGACGCAGTTGCCCGGTTCATTGCCGAACACGGGCTGTACCACTCGGCACTCCCATGATGAAAGGCATTCTCTCGAAGCTGTTCGGCACGCGCCACGAGCGGGAACGCAAGCGCGTGCAACCCATCGTTGACGCGATCAACGAGCACTATGCGCGCCTGCAGCAGGTGAGCGAGGAGGAGCTGCGCGGCCAGACCGCGAAGTTCCGCGGGATCCTTGCCGACCGCACGCGGGTCCTCGTCGAGCGGGTCGAGGCGCTGAAGGAGCTCAAGCGGACGACGAAGGACGCGGCGGAGCGCGAGAAATACGACAACGAACTCGGGGGCCTGGACGGGCGCGGCGGCGTGGAAAAGGA
>JAEUJL010000201.1 GCA_016794835.1 Gemmatimonadota bacterium
CGCAGGACGCTGGCCTCGTCAAGCGGTTGCGTGATGGGGGCGCGGTGATCCTCGGCAAGGTGAACCTGTCGGAGTGGGCGAACATCCGGTCCAATCGCAGCACGAGCGGGTGGAGCGCGGTCGGCGGTCTCACCCGAAACCCGTATGTCCTGGACCGCAACGCCTGCGGGTCATCGGCGGGCACGGGGGCCTCGATTGCCGCGAACCTGGCCTGCGTCGGGATCGGGACCGAGACGGACGGGTCGATCGTCTGCCCGGCCAATGCCAACGGGCTCGTGGGGATCAAGCCGACCGTCGGCCTGGTCAGTCGGGCCGGCATCGTGCCGATCTCGCACACGCAGGACACCGCGGGGCCGATGTGCCGCACGGTGCGCGATGCCGCCGCGCTGCTCTCGGTCGTCGCCGGGGCGGATCCGCGCGATGGCGCGACGGTCGCGAGCGCGGGCCACGTGATGGCCGACTACACCACGGCGTGCGATGCGGGGGCGCTGCGGGGGGCGCGCCTGGGCGTGGTTCGGCAGCTGTTCAATGCCGGCCCACAGGTCAACGCCGTGATGGTCGAGGCGCTCGAGGCGCTCCAGAAGGCCGGGGCGGTTTTGGTGGACCCGGTCGACATCCCGTCGTTAGGCGAGCTCGGCGATGCGGAGTTCACCGTGCTGCTCCACGAGCTCAAGGCCGACATGGCGGCGTATCTCGCCACCTGCGGTCCCAACATCCCGCACCGGAGCCTGGCGGACCTGATCCGGTTCAACGAGGCCAACCGTGATGCGGAGATGGCGTGGTTCGGCCAGGAAGTGTTCGAGATGGCGGAGCGCACGACGGGGCTCGACGCGCCGGCGTATCGCGCCGCGCTGGCGAAGTGCCAGCGGTTGACGCGCGGGGAGGGGGTGGATCGCGCGCTGGCGACCTACAAGGTGGATGCGCTGATCGCCCCGACGGGGGGCCCGGCGTGGGTGACGGACCTCGTGAATGGCGATCACTTCGGTGGTGGCAGCTCGCAGTTGAGTGCCGTCTCCGGGTACCCGGCCATCACGGTGCCCGCCGGCCAGGTCTCCGGGTTGCCGGTGGGGCTGACCCTGATGGGTCCCGCCTGGAGTGAGGCCCGCCTGATTGGGTATGCGTTTGCGTTCGAGCAGGTGCGGGCTGCGCGGCGTCCGCCCACGTTCCTTCCCACCATCATGCCGTCGTCCGTCCGCGGGTCCTGACCGACCTCGGGCCTGTCTTCCCTGATCTCCCACTCACATGGCTGAACGATTCTCCTGGGGCTCCCTGGGGCTCCGCATCCTGGCGGCGCTCGTGCTGGTGTTCGCCACCTACAACGCCGAAGGATGGTCGTACTATCACTGGGCCCTGGCGCCGCTCGCGAGTGGCGCGGGGTTCAACGCGCTCAAGTTCCTCGCCGGCATCCTGCTGGTGGCGGCGTGGGTGGTCTTCCTGCAGGCCACGCGACGCTCGATCGGGATCATGGGGGCGATCCTCGTGACGGCCGTGTGTGGCGGCGTCATCTGGCTCCTCATCGACTACAACGTGGTGAGCGCGACCAGCACGCGTGGGATGACGCGGGTGATCCTGATCGCCATCGCGGTGGTGCTCGGCGTGGGCATGTCCTGGTCGCACCTCAGCCGACGCATCACCGGCCAGGGGGACACGGACGTGGTCGGGTAAGGTGGTCCGCCCGGGCGCGTCGATTGCCGTCCTCGGGGCGAGCGGGTACGTCGGCCAGCTGCTGACGCAGGCGTTAGGCGCCCTCCCGGACGGCCCGCGCGTGCTGGCGCTGGACGTGCGGCCGCCACCGGACGGCCCCCGCCCGCCACGCGTGACCTTCGAGGAGATGGACGTGCGATCGGCGCGCTGCGGGGAGTTGCTGGCGGAGCACCAGGTGGAGGTGGTGGTGCACCTGGCGGCGGTGGTGAACCCGCCGTCGGGAATGACGCGCAACGAGCAGTATGCGATCGACGTGGATGGGACCCACAACGTGCTCGAGGCGTGCGTGGAACATGGCGTCCGCCAGCTGGTGGTGCTGTCGAGCGCCGCTGCCTACGGGTTTCATGCCGGCTTGCCGCCCCTGCTCGATGAGAGTGCGCCGCTGCGCGGCAACGAGGAGTTCCCGTACGCCCGCCACAAGCGGCTCGTGGAGGAGCTGCTGGCCCGCTATCGCGAGCGGCACCCGTCCCTTCGGCAAGCCGTCTTTCGCCCGGCCACCATCCTCGGGGAGGGGACCCGCAACAGCGTGACCGCGATCTTCGAGCGGCGCGTGCTCTTTCGCCTGGTGGATGGCGAGGATCGCTTCGGGTTCATCTGGGACGGCGACGTGGTCGCCTGCATCCTGCAGGCGATCCGCGAGGACCGTGCGGGGACGTGGAACCTGGCGGCCGATGGCGTGCTCGACCTGGGGGAGATCGGGGCGTTGACCGGGGCGACGGTGCTCCAGGTGTCGTCCTCGACGCTGGCGACCATGCTGCGCGTCGGGCGGTGGCTCGGCTTCACGGACCATGGACCGGAACAGGTGCCGTACCTGCGGCACCGGCCGGTGCTCTCCAATCGCCGGCTGCGTGAGGAGTTCGGCTTTGCCCCGACGCGCACCTCACGTGAGGTGTTCGAGGGATGGTGGGCGTCGCGACGGCGCGATAGGTTGGCGCGCGGCGCCTGACGAGTGACGGTGCCGGGGGTCGTGACGCAGCCGTGACATGGGCCGTGGGTGGTTGGCCCGGGAGCTACGCAGTGAGCGAGGCAAGTGTGCATCGGTGGCCCCGCCTGGTCCGGGCGTTCGGCCACTCCATGGATGGCTTTCGCAACGCGATCGCGCACGAGGCGGCGGTGCGCGAGGAGCTGGCGACCCTTGTCGTGCTTGGCCCCCTCGCGTGGTGGCTGCCGGTGAGTCGCGTGGAGAGCCTGTTGCTCTTCGCGTCGGTGCTCCTCGTGATCGTCGTGGAATTGCTGAACACGGCGGTGGAACGCACCGTGGACCGGATCTCCAGCGAGCGGCACCCGCTCGCCGGCAATGCCAAGGACATCGGCAGCGCGGCCGTCCTCGTGGCTGTGGTGATGTCGATCGTGTGTTGGATCACGATCGCCGGGCCGGTGGTCATGCGATGGTGGCGGCGATGAACCGGCGGGGCCTGGCGAGTCGGTGCGCGCATGCCTGATCGTCGCCATTTCCTCCAGCAGCTCTCCGCGCTTGGCCTCGGCGCCGTCGCCGGTGCGCGCGTGCTGCCCCGCGTCCGGATCGTCGGCGACCCGTTCACGTTAGGCGTGGCGAGCGGGGACCCCTGGCCGGATGGGTTCGTCCTGTGGACGCGGCTGGCACCGGATCCCCTGAACGGGGGTGGCATGGGCCTGGACGACGTGCCCGTGCGGTGGGAGGTCGCGACGGACGACGGCATGCGGCAGGTCGTCCGGAAGGGGACGGCCGTGGCCACCGCCGACTTCGCGCACGCGGTCCATGTCACGGTGCGGGGGTTGTCGCCGGACCGATGGTACTGGTACCGGTTCCACGTGGGTGACGCGACCAGCCCGGTGGGGCGCACGCGGACGATGCCCGCGCCTGGCGCTTCGCCGTCGCGGTTCCGCCTCGTGGTGGCGTCGTGCCAGCACTACGAGGCAGGGTTCTACGCCGCGCACGCCCACCTGGCGCGCGAAGACGCCGACCTGTGCACCTTCCTGGGCGACTACATCTACGAAAGCTCGTCGGCCCGCCGCGTCCGGGCGCACGAGGCCGGTGAGCCCACGACCCTCGCGGAATACCGGAATCGGTACGCGTGTTACAAGACCGATCCCCAGCTGCAGGCCGCCCATGCGGCGATGCCGTGGGTCGTCACGTGGGACGACCACGAGGTCGACAACAACCATGCCGGGCTGGTGTCGGAACGCCGGGACCCGGTCGAGGTCTTCCAGCTCCGGCGTGCGGCGGCATATCGCGCGTACTACGAGCACATGCCGCTGCGGCGGAGCAGCCTGCCCGTGGGGCCGGACATGCTCCTGTACCGCTCCCTGGAGTTTGGGCAGCTCGCCCGGATCCATGTCCTCGATGGCCGGCAGTACCGTTCCGACCAGAGTTGCGGGGACCGGACCAAGCCGCCGTGCGAGGAGTGGGATCGTGAGGACCGGACCATGCTGGGCGCCACACAGGAGCGGTGGCTGACCCGTGGACTCGCGCGACCGGGGGCGACGTGGCAGGTCCTGGCGCAACAGGTGATGATGATGCCGCTCGACCTGGACCCCGGGCCCGGCGAGATGTTCAACATGGACAGCTGGAGCGGCTACCCGGCGGCGCGGCGCCGCCTGATGCGCGTGATCGGGGAGCGGCAGCTGCCTAACGTGGTGGTGCTCACCGGCGATGTCCACGCGAACTATGCCGGGGAGGTGCCGCGCGATTGGCGCCAGCCCGACGCGGATCGGCTGGCCGTGGAGTACGTGGGCACCTCCATCAGCTCGGAAGGGGATGGCATGGATACCTATCCGCAGGTGGAGCGGGCGCGGGCGTCCAATCCCTGGCTCAAGTTCCACCAGGCGCGTCGCGGGTACATCCGCTGCGAGATCACCGCCGACGCCTGGCGCAGCGACTACCGCATCGTGCCGTCCGTCCAAACCGCGCACGCCCCGATTGCGACGGTGGCCTCCTTCGTGACCCCGGCCGGGCGTTCGGTCGTCGAGCCGGCCTGACGGCCGTTACCAGCGGGCCACGACCGGGGCAATGAGGGTGGCGAGCAGGGCCCCGGCGACGACCATCGAGAAGCCCCACGTCATCAGCTGGCGGAACAGGACGCGCGCCTCGCCGGCGTCGTCCACGGCCGCGACACACAGCGCGCCTAACGTGGAAAGCGGGGTCACGTCCACCAGCGCGGACCCGATGTTGATGGAGAGCGCCACGGCCAGCGGGTCTCCCCCGCCGACCTGAGCGACCAGCCCCGGCACCGTGGGCAGGAAGGTCGGCATCACGACCCCCGACGTGCTGCTCCACGTCGAGATGAGCCCGGTGACGAAGGCAATCACCCCATTCAGCGACCCCGGGGTGGCCAGTCGTGCCAGGAGCGAGGTGAACAGCTCCATGCCACCGGTCTTCTCGAGGAGCGCGATGAGGACGGACACGCCGCACACCATCATGATCACCCCGAGGGGGACACGCCGCACGGCCGCTCCCTCGTCCGCCGCCCGGAGCAAGAGCAACAGCGTGGCGGCGGCAAAGGCCGAGAGGCCAAGGGCCACCTTGAAGCCCACCACGCCGACGATCCAGGCGCCGATCACCAGGAGGGTCAGGCGCTGCGGCGTGGTGAACGGTTGGTCGGCATCCACGGCGGCCGCCGTGGCGGGCGCGGCCGCATGGGAGCGACCAAAGAGCAACAGGGCGACGGCCGCCACCACCGCGCTGGCCAGCAGGTTGGCGATCCAGACCTGACCCTCGACCCCCGTCAGGCCGGCTTTAGCCATCCCGGCGTTGGCGATCGCACCGATCGACGAGACCGGGGACAGGTTGCCGGCATTGGCGCCATTCGCGACCATGAGTGACATCAGGAACGGCGAGACACCGACGCGACGGGCGATGACCATCCCGAGCGGGATCAGCAGCGCCACCGTGGAGATCGATCCCGGCCCAACGGACGACAGGGCGGTCGCCAGGAGGAAGACGAGCGGCGGGACCCACCGGCGGCTCCCCCGCACCAGCCCAACGCTGCGATGCGCCAGTTGCCCGAGCGTCCCGTTGGCCTCGGCGATCCCGAAGAGCAGCGTCACGCCAATGAGGGTGAGGAACAACGAGACCGGGAACCCCGCCATGATCGCGTCGGGCTTCATTGCGGCCGGGCCCACGCCGATGAGCCAGGCGGCCGTGATGGCCACCCACCCCACGTTGATGCGCGAGGTCATCGAGAGGAGCAGCGCCCCGCACAGGGCGGCGAGCGCGAGGACGGCAGGGCTCATGACCAGGGCGGGAGGAGGTGCTTCTGGACCTTGCCTAACGCCGTCCGGGGGAGCGCTGCCACCGGGACGACGGCCCGCGGCACCTTGAACGAGGCGAGCTGCGCGCGGCAGGTCGCCAGGAGGGCCTCGGGGTCCACATCGCCCACGATGTAGGCCACGGGGAGTTCCCCGCGTGCCGCATCGGGTACGCCCACGACGGCCGCTTCCTGCACGCCCGGCTGGTCGAGGAGGACCTCCTCGATCTCGCGAGGATAGATGTTGAAGCCGCCGGAGATGATCAGGTCGGACATGCGGCCGTGGAGCGTGTAGTAGCCGTCGGCGGCGCGTGAGCCCAGGTCGCCGGTGCGAAACCAGCCATCGGTCCAGGCGCGCGCCGTCGCGTCCGCATTGTCCCAGTAGCCCTGGCACACGTTGGGGCCGCGCACCCACACCTCGCCGACCGCCTCGTCGGGGACGTCCACGCCGTCGGGGCCGACGACGCGCACCGAGACGCCGGGGAAGGGGACGCCCACCGAGCCCGCGCGGCGTTCACCCCAGCACGGGTTCCCGATGTTCATCAGCGTCTCACTCATCCCGTAGCGCTCGAGGATGGTGTGGCCAAAGCGTTCCCGGAACGCGGCCATCACCGGGGCGGGGAGGGGGGCCGAGCCGCAGACAAACAGGCGCATGCCTGCCCCGATCGCGCGGGCGTCCTCGGGCGGGAGCTGCAGGAGGCGGTGGTACATCGTGGGCACGCCAAAGAACAGCGTGGGCCGGTGGTCCCGGAACCAGTCCGCCACCTGGTCCGCCTGGAAACGCTCGGCGAGGATCATCCGGCATCCGCTGGCGAGCCACGAGACCACGCCGTTGGCGAGGCCATGCACGTGGAAGAGCGGGAGCGTCGCCAGGTAGCGATCCGCGGCCGTGATGCCCCAGGCGGCGAGGAGCGAGGTGGCGTTGGCCAGGAAGTTGTTGTGCGTGAGCACCGCGCCCTTGCTCTTGCCGGTTGTTCCCGATGTGTAGACCAGGGCTGCCGGCGTGTCGCCATCGAGCGCGGCGCGCCCGTCGTGCCGGCGGTCCCCGCCGAGGGACGTCACCAGCCAGGTCGGGACGCCGGTCGCGGGGATGGCCGCCCCGTCCTCGACGACCACGGCGACGGGCCGCGCGTCGCCGAGGATGTGCGCCAGCTCCCGCTCGCGATAGAGGATGTTGATCGGGACGAGGATGACCCCGAGGCGTGTGCAGGCGAGGAAGAGGGTGAGGTACTCGTAGCGGTTGGGGAGGTACACGGCGAGACGGTCACCGCGCACGACCCCGCGATCGACGAGGGCGCCGGCCATCCGGGCGGCGTCCGCCTCGAGGGTGCCGAACGTGATCGCGTCGCTCCCCGTCGCCCGGATGAGGTCGACCGCCGGCGCGTCGGGTCGGCCCAGGAGGTTCGCGTCGAAGAGGTGGTGGAGGTGCATGCGGCGGGCAATTGAACCCGGGGAGCGTGGGGGCGCCAGTGAATGCGCGGACGGCACCGCGGTTTGCGACGCCTGCCGGACGAGACCATATTCGCGCCGATGCGCCGCCTCCTGCTTGTCGTCCTCGTCGCGTGCGCACCCCGCCTGGTGAGCACACAACCCGGGCCTGGTCTCACGATCGTGGCGCCGGCCGCGCCGGGGGGCGGATGGGACCAGCTCGCGCGCACCATGCAGCAGACCCTCGAACGTGAGGGGATTCGCCGGCCGGTGCAGGTCGAGAACGTGCCGGGGGCGGCGGGCACGATCGGCCTCGCCCGGTTCGTCTCGGGTCGTGCCGGCGATCCCGCGGCCCTGCTGGTGACCGGGCTGGTGATGGTCGGGGGGATCGCCCAGAACGCGTCTCCCGTGCGGCTCGATGCGGCCACCCCGATCGCGCGGCTCGTGGGGGAATACGAGGCGGTGGCGGTCCCGGCCACCTCGCCCCTGAAATCGTTAGGCGACCTGCTGGCACTGCTCGAGCGCGACGTGGGGGCCGTGTCGTGGGGGGGCGGGTCGGCCGG
>JAEUJL010000209.1 GCA_016794835.1 Gemmatimonadota bacterium
GTGCGCGTGGTACCAATTGCTTACTCCTCGGTCACCTCGTCACCTGCTGCAAACGGCTGCCCACCCGCCTCATACTCGCGAATCTTCCGGTACAACGTCCGCTCGCCGATTCGCAACACATCGGCCGCGCGACGCCGGTTCCCGCGGGTCGCCCGCAAGGTCAGCTCGATCGCGGCGCGCTCAATCTCCGCCATCGTCATCCCCGCACGGATCAGGACCGGTGGCTCCTCCCCATCCCCGCGCGGAGCAATCCCGCCCACCACGCCGCCAACCTCGGTCACTTCGTCCGTTCGAGAGCCCCCGGACACCCACCGGTCCGACCCACTCGCAAGCAGTGGGCCACCCGCGGGCAGCTGGGATTCGTCGAGCCGCCGACGCAGCTCCTCGACGTTCAGCTTGAGCTCCACCAGGCTCCGGAGGATGAACTCCAACTCCCGCCCGTCGGCCCCGGCCTGGCCCCGGACAACCGGCCCGATGGGCACCGGCAGCAACCGCGAGCCCCCCTCGCGGATCTGGGACGGAATGTCCGAAGCCCCGACCTCCCGCCCCGGGCTGAGCACCACCATGCTCTCGATCAGGTTCCGCAGCTCACGGATGTTCCCGGGCCAGGGATAGTCCACCAGCACCTGCATCGCCTGGGCCGAGATGCCGTGGAACGGCCGGTCGTGCGCCTGGGACAGCTCGGCGACAAATCGCCGCACCAGGGTCGGGATGTCCTCGCGCCGCTCCCGCAACGGGGGCAGGTAGATCCGCAGTACGTTCAGGCGGTAGAACAGGTCGGCGCGGAAGGTGCCGGCGGCCACGGCCTCACGCAGCGGAGCGTTTGTCGCGGTGACGACCCGCACGTCCACCGGGATCGTCGTCGTTCCCCCCACGCGGGTCACCTCGCGCTCCTCGAGCACCCGGAGGAGCTTCACCTGCGTGGACGGCGGGATCTCCCCGATCTCGTCGAGGAAGATCGTCCCCCCATGGGCCAGCTCGAACCGCCCCAAACGACGCTCTGCCGCGCCAGTAAACGCCCCCTTCTCGTGGCCGAACAACTCGCTCTCGAGCAGCGTCTCCGGCAGCGCGCCCACGTTCACCGCAATGAACGGCTTGTTCCGCCGCGGGCTGCGCAGGTGCACCGCACGCGCCACGAGCTCCTTCCCGGTCCCGGACTCCCCCTCGATCAACACGGTGCTCGACACTGGAGCGATTTGCTCCACCTGTACCAGGACGGCACGCATCGCGTCGGACTCGCCGATCAACCCGGTCTCGATCGAGAGGCGCTGCCGCTCCAGCAGTCGCCGAACCCCGGCCGCGACCTCCTCGATCACCAGGGGCTTCGCCCACAACTCGGAGAAGCCGGCGGCCCGCAGCCGTGACTCCACGGCCGGGTCGCTGACATCCAGGAAGCCGACCGCCGCCACGCCCTCCCACAGCAGGTCATGCACGACGGCCAGCACGTGAGGCTCCAGCAGGCCGCCGGAAAACACGACCACGCCGGGCCGCTCACGCTTGAGTGCCGTCCGCAGGTCGTCCAATGGCGAGACCACGGCGGTCTCGATTCCAGACTGCTCCAGCGCGGCATTCACGCGCACCGCGGGCTCCACGTCGGTGAGCGTGACGAGGACCTTCGACCCGCGATCCGAGGCGCGGCTCATGACGGGGGTACCACGCCGGAGTGATCGGTCGCCGCACCACGCGTGATCTGGACGGCATGCGCCACGATCGGGTCGAGCGCAGCCAGGGCGTCCCGCACCCCGCCCGGCGACCCCGGGAGGTTCACGACCAGCGTGCGCCCCCGAACCCCGGCGAGCCCCCGCGCGAGGGCCGCCCGCGGGAACGACCCCATCGAGAGCCCGCGGATCCGCTCACCCAGCCCCGGAGCCTCGCGCTCCAGCACCGCGCGGGTCGCCTCGGGGGTGACGTCGCGCGGCGAGAGCCCGGTCCCCCCGGTGGTCAACACCAGGTCCGCGACGTCGCCGTCGCACCAGGCCAGGAGGACCCGCACGATCTCCACCGACTCGTCAGGCACCACCGTTCGCGCCGCCAGCTGCCCACCGGGCAGTGCGGCCACCCACGACACGATCGCCTCGCCCGACAGGTCCTGGCGCGCGCCCGCCGCACAGGCATCCGAGATGGTCAGCACCGCCACACGCATGGATGCCCGCCCTAGAGGTGCGATCCCTGGGTGTAGAAGGGTGGCTTGACGACGGTCGCAGCCACCCGCTTCCCGCGGATCTCGACCACGAACGTGGTGCCCACCGCGGTCGCCCCCGCCGGCAGGTAGCAGGTCCCGATCGGGATGCCTAACGAAGGACTCATCGTCCCGCTGCACACGACCCCCGAGGGCGCGCCGCCGCAGAACACCGGATAGCCGTGGCGCGGGATCGCCCGGTCGGCAAAGGTGAACCCGACGAGGCGCCGCGTGAGCCCCGCCTCCTTCTGGCGGACCAGGGCGTCGCGACCGACAAAGTCCCCCTTCTGCAGCTTGACGATCCACGCCAGCCCGGCTTCCAGCGGGGTGACAGTGTCGTCGATGTCGTTGCCGTACAGCGCCATCCCCATCTCCAACCGCAGGGAATCGCGGCACCCCAGTCCCGCCGGCGTCACCTGCCCCCCCGCCATCAGCGCCTGCCAGATCGTCGCCGCATGGGCATTCGGGAAGTACAGCTCGAACCCGTCCTCCCCGGTGTAGCCCGTGCGCGAGACGTACACGTCCTTCACGCCGGCGACGGTGCCACGCCCGAAGTGGTAGTACTTGATGTCGCCTAACGCGACGTCGGTCAGCGGCTGCAGGATGGAGGCCGCCTTCGGGCCCTGCAGGGCCAGCAAGGCGATCTGGTCGCTGATGTCCTCGAGCGTGCAGTCGAACCGCCCCAGGTGGCGGCTGATGTGGGCGAAGTCCTTCGCCGCGTTCGACGCGTTCACCACCATCAGGATCCGGTCCGCCTCGCGGTAGACGAGGCAATCGTCCTCGAAGGTGCCGCGGTCGTTCAGGATCCCGGAATAGTGCACCTGCCCGACGGCCAGCTTGGCCACGTCGTTGGTGGTGACGTAGTTGACGAAGTCGACGGCGCCGGGGCCCCGCACCAGGAACTCGCCCATGTGCGAGACATCGAACAAGCCGCACGCCTCGCGCACGGCCTTGTGCTCGGCGGTGATGCCGGACGGGTACTGCACCGGCATCTCATACCCGGCGAACGGGACGATCTTTGCGCCGAGGGCGACGTGGATGTCGTGGAACGGGGTGCGACGGAGGGAGGTGGACTCGGACACGCAACGGCCTCGACGGGGGTGAGCCCGTAATCTGACCGGTTGGCGGCAGTGAGGCCAGCCGTATTGGCAGACTGGCCCCTATCCGAGGCGTTCCAGCACCTCGGCCGCGTGCCCATCGACCTTCACCTTCGGGAAGACATGCGCGATGCGGCCGGACGGATCGATGATGAAGGTCGTGCGCTCGACCCCCATCGAGGTCTTGCCGTACATCGACTTCTCCTTCCACACGCCATACGCCTCGGCGAGCGCGTGGTCCGCGTCCGCCAGCAAGGAGAATGGCAGGGCGTACTTCGCCTTGAACTTCGCCTGGGCCGCCACGGTATCGGGGCTGGCGCCGAGGATCACTGCATCGAGTCCCTCGAACCGAGGGAAGGCGTCGCGAAAGGCGCACGCCTCCGTGGTTCAACCAGGGGTGTCGGCCCGCGGGTAGAAATAGAGCACGATGGGTCGCCCCCGGAACTCGACGAGCGTTCGCACCGCCCCCGAGTCGTCAGACAGCGAGAAATCCGGGGCGAGGTCCCCGATGGCCAGGGTCACAGTGATTCTCCTCCGATCAGGACGGCCATGATGGCCTTCTGGATGTGCAGGCGGTTCTCGGCCTCATCCCAGACGCGACTCTGGGGGCCGTCGATGACGTCGGCGCTGACTTCCTCCCCGCGATGGGCAGGGAGGCAATGCATGAAGATCGCGTCGGGCCGTGCCCGGGACATCAGGCCGGCATCCACGATGTAGTTGGCGAAGACGCGCTGGCGCTCGTCCTGCTCCGCTTCCTGGCCCATGGACGCCCAGACGTCGGTGTTGACCACGTGGGCCCCGGCGACCGCTTCCGCCGGGTCGCGCACGACGGACACCCGCGTCGTCTCGCGGGCCCGGGCCAGCAATTCCGCGTTGGGCTCGTACCCCGCGGGGCAGGCCAGGCGCAACTCGAACCCCAGGCGCCAGGCGGCGTTCACCCATGAATTCGCCATGTTGTTCCCGTCGCCGACCCAGGCCACCACCTTGTCGCGCAGCTCGGGCCCGAGGTGCTGGCGCATGGTGAGCACGTCAGCCAGGATCTGGCACGGGTGCAACAGGTCGGTCAGGCCGTTGATGACGGGGATGCTCGCATGTTCGGCCAGTTCCTGCACCTCGGTGTGCTTGTAGGTGCGGATCATGATCCCATCGACGTAGCGCGAGAGGACGCGAGCCGTGTCGGCAATGGGCTCCCCGCGTCCCAGCTGAACGTCCTTGGGCGACAGGAAGAGGGCGTGGCCGCCGAGCTGCCAGGTGCCCACCTCGAACGACACGCGGGTCCGGGTGGACGCCTTCATGAAGATCATGGCGAGCGACTTGCCCGCGAGGGGGCGCCGGTCGTACGCACCGGCGCGCATCCGCTCCGCCAGGGCAAAGAGCGCGTGCAGCTCGGCCGTGGTGAAGTCCGGAATGGCGAGGAAGTCGCGATGCGACATGACCGTCGGGAACAGGGGCGCGCGGGAAAGCGCGAAACCTAAGGGGGTGTCGGTCCCGGGGTAGTGCCCGCGACCGCCACGCCACGCCCTAGAGGATGTATTTCCGCAGGTCCTCGTCGTCCAGCACGGCCTTGAGCCGCTCGCGCACCATCGCCGCGTCGACGCGGATCGGGTCCCGCCCGCCGTCCGGCAGGGTGAAGAGGACGTCCTCGAGGAGGGTCGTCATCACCGTGTGGAGCCGGCGCGCCCCGATGTTCTCCATGCGCACGTTGGCCTGCGTGGCGATCCGTGCGATCTCCCGGATCCCATCCTCGGCAAAGCTGAGCGAGGCCCCCTCGGCCTCGACGAGCGCCACGTATTGCCGCGTGAGCGCGTTCTCCGGCTCGGTCATGATGCGGACGAAGTCCTCCTCGGTCAGCGCGGTCAGCTCCACCCGGATGGGGAAGCGCCCCTGCAGCTCCGGGATGAGGTCGCTGGGCTTGCTGACGTGAAAGGCGCCGGCGGCGATGAACAACACGTGGTCCGTCTTCACCATCCCGTGCTTCGTCTGCACGTTGGATCCCTCAACGATCGGCAGCAGGTCCCGCTGCACCCCCTCGCGCGAGACATCCGGGCCGGTGCGATCCCCGGCCCGGCTCGCGATCTTGTCGATCTCGTCGAGGAAGATGATCCCCAGCCGCTCGACGCGGGCGATCGCCTCGGTGGCGAGGTCGTCCTTGTCGATCAGCTTGTCCTGTTCCTCCTGCAGGAGGACGCCGCGCGCCTCGGACACCTTCATCGTCCGGCGCTTCGTGCGCCGCGGCATCATGTCCTTGAGCATGTTGGAGATCGACTCCATTCCCTCCTGCGCCCCGGGATTCATCGTCCCCATGGGGGTCGGCGCGGCCTGGGTCACCTCCACTTCCACCTCGCGATCCTCGAGCTGCCCTTCCTTGAGCAACTGCTTGAGCTTGTCGCGCGTGCGCTGGTAGCGCTCCCGCGCGCCGGCCTGTTCCTGCGACACGGCCCCGGTCGGGGACACCACAAAGACGCCCGCCTGCGCGTCCTCCGGCTTCCCTTCCCTGGGGCGTGCCTCGGGCGGGACCGGCAAGAGGATGTCGAGGAGGCGATCGTCCACCCGCTCCGCCGCCGCCGCGCGCACGTCCCCCTCACGCTCGGCGCGCACGAGGCCAATCGCATTCTCGACGAGGTCACGCACCATCGACTCCACGTCACGGCCCACGTAGCCGACTTCCGTGAACTTGGACGCCTCCACCTTGATGAACGGCGCGCCCGCGAGCCGCGCCAGGCGTCGCGCGATCTCCGTCTTCCCCACGCCGGTCGGGCCGATGAGGATGATGTTGTTGGCGGCGATCTCGTCGCGAATCGCCTCCGGCGCGCGCTGCCGCCGCCACCGGTTGCGCAGCGCGATCGCGACCGACTTCTTGGCGGCGTGCTGCCCGACGATGTAGCGATCGAGCTCGGCGACGATCTGCCGCGGGGTGAGGTCGGCGAGCCGCGCGATGGCGGCTTCGGTCTGGCGGGAT
>JAEUJL010000251.1 GCA_016794835.1 Gemmatimonadota bacterium
GTGATCGCCGCAAGGAAGAGCATGAAGAACCACGCGGCCCCGATGATGTTCCCCAGCGGGCCCATGTGCGCGAATACCACCGGCAGTGTCGCGAAACCGAGAGAGAACGAGCCGGTCGCCACGGCGGCGGTCGTCCCGCTCACCCCGAGGAACACGAAGGCGGCCGTCAGGGTGATCATCCCGCCGAAGCCCACCTCGAACAACTCGTTCGTCGCGGCCGAGGTCAAACCCGACAGCGCCACGTCGTCGTTCTTCTTCATGTACGACGCGTAATTGATGATCACGCCGAAGCCGACCGACAACGAGAAGAAGATCTGGCCAGCTGCCGCCAGCCACGTCTGCGCTTCCCCAAGCTTGGAATAGTTGGGATTCCAGACGTAGCCGAGACCGTTGATCACGTTCTGGTCAGGCGCCGACGGATCGGGCGTCCCCAGGGTCAGGACGCGGATCAACACGCCAACCGCGATCACCGCCATCGCCGGCATCGCGTACGAGCAGAACTTCTCGATCCCCTTGGAGAGCCCACGGAACACGAACCACATGTTGATCGCGAAGACCACGATCCACGAGATGACCGTGAACTTCGAGTCCCCGGTGATCAGCACGCCGTCTGCCTCAGCACCCGTGAAGGACCGATAGAACGCGGAGGATGCCGCCACCTGGTCCGCGACCGACGCATTCACATCGACCCCGACGCCACCCGTGAGGTATTTGAGGAAGTACCCGAAGGTCCACGTCTCGAGAAAGGTGTAGTAGAAGGCCACACCGAGGGGGATCAGCACGCCGACGACGCCGAGGTAGCGCCCCATGGATCCCTTGGCAAACAGCCCCATGATCGCGGGGGCCGAATGCAGCCCCTTCTTGCCGCCGTAGCGACCCATCGACCACTCGGCCCACCCGATCGGGATGCCGAGCAGGAAGAGGGCGCAGAAGTAGGGGATGAGAAACGCACCGCCACCGTTGGCGGCCGCCTGGCCGGGGAAGCGCAGGAAGTTGCCCAATCCGACGGCGGACCCGGCAACCGCCAGGATCACGCCGAGTTTTGAGCCCCATTCTTCGTTCTGTTGGGACGACATGCGGGAGGAGTCCTCGGGGAAAATGCCGCGGAAGAATCCCCCCCGGGGGGCCGATGCGCAAGGAGTCGGGGCGAACGGACGGCGGGTGCCCTCCTATCGCAAGGATCAAACTGCTACTGCGCGGCACGAGCGGTACGGGCTGTACGAGCGGCACGGGGAGCACGGCACCGAGCGCGTGTCCCTCGTGCTCCCCGTACTGCCCGTGCCGCCCGTGCTTCGCTGTGGCGTTGCTGTCCCCCTATTGGATATCGCTCCGCCCCGGCCCGAGGAACAGCGGCGCCGCGTTGTTCGCGTCGTCGTAGAACCGGATCGAGCCCGCCCCCGACCACATCTTGCCTAACCAGACGATCTGGCCGGTGTGTGTCGAGAAGTGCTCCACGACGTGGAAGAGCGCCGACATGACCAGGGTGTCCCGCCCCTGGATGAGCCGCTGCTTCATCAACTCGTCCACGGGCAACGCCGCCAGGGTCGCCTCGACCTCGCGGATCGTGGCGTCCAGGATCCCGCGCAACTCCTGCGCGCTGTACCCCTCGCGCGCCGCAAACTCCTCGTCGCGCCGGCGCACATCCGTCACCCCGCCGACCCCGGAGACCACCCACTGACGGACATTCCCGCAGAGGTGCAGCACCAGGTTCCCGACCGAGTTCGACCAGATGTTCGGCCGCCACCAGAGCGCCTCGTCGGGAATCACCTCGAGCACCGCCCGGATCTTGGCCGGATACTCCTCGCCGAGGTAGTAGCGACAGCGTTCGATGAACTTCGCGCCCAGCGCGTCGGGGCCCGCCCCGGTCGTGCTCACGGGCGGAGCCGGTGCATCATCCGCGGGAAGGCAATGCACTCCCGGATGTGCGGCGTGCCGGCGACCCAGGCCACCGTGCGTTCCAGCCCGAGACCAAAGCCGGAATGCACAAAGGTGCCGTACTTCCGCAGGTCGAGGTACCAGCCGTACGCGTCCACCGGCAACCCTTCCTCGTGAATGCGCGCGAGCAGCTTGTCGTGGTCGTCCTCGCGCTGCGACCCGCCGATGATCTCCCCGTATCCCTCCGGCGCCAGGCAGTCCGCACACAACACCGTGCGCGGGTCGGCCGGGTTCTCCTTCATGTAGAACGCCTTCGCTTCCTTGGGGTAGTTGCAGACGAAGATCGGGGTCTCGTAGTCCGCGACGAGGAGCGTCTCGTCCTCGGCGCCGAGGTCGTCGCCCCAGGTGATCGCACTCCCCTTGCCCTGCAGCGTCTTCACGGCATCGCCGTAGTCGATGCGCGGGAACGGTCCCTTGATCTTCTCGAGGGGGGCCGTGTCGCGCTCCAGTTCCTTGAGCTCGGCCGCGCGGGTGGCGAGGACGCGCTGGACGATGTGCACCAGCATGTCCTCCTGCAGCTGCAGCGAATCGTTGAGGTCGTAGAACGCCATCTCCGGCTCCATCATCCAGAACTCGGTGAGGTGCCGGCGGGTCTTCGACTTCTCGGCGCGGAAGGTCGGGCCGAAGGTGTAAATGCGTCCCAGCGCGGCGGCCGCCGCCTCGCCGTAGAGCTGCCCCGTCTGGGCGAGGTAGGCATTCCCCTCCTCGAAGTACTCGGTCGAGAAGAGGCCGGAGCGCTCGCCGATGGCGGCGGTCAGGATGGGGGTGTCCACGTGGATGAACCCCCGGTTGCCGTAAAACTCATGGATCGCGTTGATGATCTCGTGCCGAACCTTCATCAGGGCCACCTGCCGTGGCGACCTCAGCCACAGGTGGCGGTGGTCCAGCAGGAAGTCGATCCCGTGCTCCTTGGGCTGGATCGGGTAGTCGAGCGGGCTGGCCCCCAGGACGGTCAGCCCGGTCACCCCCATCTCGTACCCCCCCGGGGCCCGGGGCTCGGCGCGCACCTCTCCCGTGACCGACACACTGGTCTCGAGCGTCAATGAAGCGAAGCGCTCCCAGACCTCCGGGGCGAGCTGGTTCTTGACCAGGACGCACTGCAGCAGCCCGGTCCCGTCCCGCATCACAATGAAGGCGATCTTGCCGGACGACCGCAGGTGGGCACACCAGCCCCGGACGGTGACTGACTGTCCGACGTACGTTGGTAGACCCGCGATGGTGGCGTAGGTTGTTGACACGAAAGGGCTTGGTGAAAGGGCGTCAGGAGCCGGAAGTTATGCGATCCACGGGAAAGGCGGCAACACGAATGCACGCAAACGCAAAGAGCCGACGATGACGCTCAGGACGCGCCTGGCCCTCGGCATTGCCGCAATCGCCCTCGTGATGGGGGTGCCGCTGACCCTCGCCCTGCGGTCGGTCCAGCAGCTCCGCACCGACACCGAACGCCTCAGCGACGTGGAGTTCCGCGCCGCGGTGTTCCTGGGTCGCGCCCGGACCTCCATCCAGGAGGTCAACCAGACGCGCAACTTCATCTCCCTGTTCCCGACCGCGCAGACCGAGGCGCAGTTCGCGGCGCGCCTGGACACGTTGCGGAGCCATATCGATTCGCTGGGTGGGATCACCTCCTCGGCCACCCTGCCGCGCATGCGCACGGCCCTGCGCGTGGTGTCGGAGGAAGCCAACGCCGCCCTGCGGCTCGCGGCCTCCGGCCGGACCTCCCTGGCCGACTCCATCATCGATCGGGAGGTCGCCCCGGCCGTGGTCGAGGTCGAGCGCATCCTCGCCCTCACCGAGCAGGCGCTGCAGGAGCAGACCCGCGAACGGGTGAGCGCCATCGCCCAGCAGACCGAGTCCGCGCGGCGCACGGCCCTCTTCCTGGTCGCGGCCGCCGGGGTGCTGGCCGTGCTCATCGGCCTCTGGCTCACCCAGTCCATCTCCGGCCCCATCGACGAACTGGATGCCGGGATGCGCGCCGTCTCCGGCGGCGACTTCGGCCACCCGTTAGGCATCGCCGCCTCGCGACGCGACGAGTTCGGCCGGCTGGCGGCGTCCTACAACTCGATGGCGATGCAGCTGCGCGAGCTGGACCGACTCAAGGCCGAGTTTGTGTCGGTGGCGTCGCACGAACTCAAGACGCCGATCAACGTCATCACCGGGTACCTGCAGCTGCTCAAGGAGAACGTGTACGGTCCCCTCACCGAGCGGCAGACCGAGGTCGTGGACACCCTCGCCGCCCAGGGCAAGGCGCTCGGCCGACTTGTGCGCGGCTTGCTGGACGTCTCCCGCTTCGAGGCCGGTGGCGGACGCATCGATCCGCGTCCCATCCCCCTCCCGGCCTTCCTCAGCGACCTCGAGCGCACCTTTCGGGTGCTGGCCATCCAGCGCGAGGTGACCTTTGAGGTGACGCGCGACGGCACGTTGCCGCCGGAGGTCACCTGGGACCCGGAACAGATCAACGAAGTGTTGGGTAACCTCCTGTCCAACGCCTTCAAGTTCACCCCGCGTGGTGGTGCCGTGCGCCTCCTGGTCAAGGCGGACGCCGATGGCGTCCAACTGACTGTTGCCGACACCGGGGCCGGCATCCCGGCCGCGCAGCTTCCGTACGTGTTCGAGAAGTTCTACACCGCCGACAACCAGACCACCGGGCTCAAGGGAACCGGGCTGGGGCTCGCGATCGCCAAGGGGATCGCGATGGCCCATGGCGGTGGGATCACCGTGCAGAGCGCCGTCGGCGTCGGCACCTCCTTCACGATCCACCTCCCGGTGCGCTCCACCGCCGGCCGCGTCCCGACCGGGCGCGACACTGAACCCACTCCCGCATGAAGTTCGCAGTCACGACCCTGTTGTTCGTCCTGGCCTGTCGGACCGCTCCGGCCCCCGTCCCCGCGTCCCTGCCCGTCACACCGGCGTCGTCCGTGGCGGTCGCCCCCGCGGCACTCTCCGATTGGCCGGTGGTGTTGACCAACGCTGCCAAGGCTGCGGAGGCCGGCGAGTTCGAGCGTGCCGACCGCATCTTGATCACCCACGGGCTGCAGCACGAGGGCACCGGCCAGGCCGTGGATGCTGCCCTCTGGCGTGCGATCTTTGCCGCCGACCCGCTCAACCCACGCTTTCAATACAGCGAGCGGCTGGGGCTGCTGGACGCCGCGATTGCTGCGGGGGCCCAGGGGCCACGTGCCGTGGAAGCGCGCGTCATGCGCCGCTTGATCGAGGCCGCCGACTCGATGTCGGCGGTGCTCGGGACGATCCGCACCAACTCGGAGCAGCGGGTGCGGGCGCGCGAGGAAGAACTCCGCAAGTTGACGGACGAGCTGGATCGCACGACGGCTGAGCTGGAGCGGATCAAGAAGCGCCTGGGGCCGCGGCCGCCAACCCCCTGACGGCACGAGGGCTCTTGTCCTGGGCCTGACATGAGGCCCGCCGAGCGGCCGGCGCGCCGGCGATCCCTCCCGGCGTCCCGGAACGGCCCAAGGCGGGTTACGGGTTCACCAGCGCGTCTCTCCAACTGAAGTAGGCCGGCTTCGGGGCAAAGGTGGCGTCATAAACGTGCGCGCGGCCAAACCCGGGAAAGGCCCCTGGAATCCACGAGTACTTGTCCGTGAATCCCCAGGTGGTGACCGCACGACAGCGGGATTGCGTGCGGCACGCCCTCACGGCATTCCCATACGCGGTCCCTTGCGCCGCCAATCCGTCCGTGCCATCCGCGAGTCGCACATCCAGTTCGGTGTAACGCACGTCGAAGCCCGCCGCCGTGAATCGTGCGATGTTTGCCGTCTGTTGGGCCAATGAGGGTGGGTTCACCAGGAAGTGGGCCTGGAACCCCACGCCGTCGATGGGAATGCCGGCTGTCCGGAGGCGCCGAGCCAGCGCCAAGAGCGAATCCGACTTGGGATTGATGCCCTCGACCGCGTAGTCGTTCAGGTACAACTTCGCCGCTGGATCCGCGCGCCGGGCCCACGCGAACGCGGAGTCGATCACGTCGGGCCCGACGATGGTGGTCCAGAACGACGCCCGCAGCCCGCCCTGACCGTCGGCGATCATCTCGTTCGCCACGTCCCACGTCGCGATGCGCCCGGCATATCGACCGACCACGGTCTCGATGTGCGACTTGAGGGCGGCCAGCAACGACGCGCGCGTGGGCGCTCCCGAAGTCAACCACGATGGCTGCTGGTTGTGCCACAGCAGGGCATGTCCGTGCACCGTCATCCCGTTCGCAGCGGCAAACGCCAACAACGTGTCTGCGCCGGCAAACGCGTACGTGGTCGGCCCGGGGTGGATCGGCCCGAACTTCATCACGTTCTCTGGCGTCACCGTGTTGAACTCGGCGGCGAGGATGCGGCGGTACGTCGTGTCACCGCGCAGCGCGTCGTCGGAAACGGCGGTGCCCACTTCCAGCCCGCGCACCTGGGCATACCCGCGCAACGAAGGTGGAGGAACAAACACCGCCCAGGTTCCGCTGCTCGTGACCAGCGCGGAAGCGAAGCGTCCCGTGCGATCAACGAGGCGCACGGGCTCGTCCTGCCAGCTCGTGCCCGTGAGGCGCCCCAGGCGCAGCTGCGTCTCGACCACGTCAGGGGCGAGCGGCGACGGGTACCGCAAGCGCAGGGTCGCCGGCGTCGCAAACGATACCGCGGGCTCAATCACCACTCCCGTGCCTGCAATCAGGCGCGCGTCGGCAGACAGCGAGGACGCCACACGAACCGTGAGGGCGGTAGGCGCCGCGAGCGCACCGGTGGGGACGACCAATTGCACCTGTCCACCGAGGGCGGTGATCGTTCCGCCGCTTGTCGTCAGGAAGCCACCCTCACCGACCGTCACGGTCGCGGTCGCGGTCGCCGAACCCGCGGTCGCGGTGATTACCGATGTCCCCACTGCCACTGCGGTCACGGTGCCATTCGGCGCGACCGTGGCGACCGTCGGCGCTGAAGCGGTCCAGCTGATCGCGGGACTGTTCACGATCGCCCCTGCGGCGTCGCGCGCCGTGACACTGAGCGCCTGG
>JAEUJL010000266.1 GCA_016794835.1 Gemmatimonadota bacterium
GGTTCCTTCTTCGTCTTCTCGTCCAACCGGGACGGGGCCGCCAACCAGCTGTACGTGATGCGCCCGGACGGCGGCGAGGCGCAGAAGATCACCGACGTGAAGGACGGCGTCGGGAACTACGCCTTCACGCGCGACGGCCGCACCCTGGTCTTTGCCGCGGGCAAGTCCGAGGAACAGCAACTCTGGACCCTCCCCGTCGCCACCCTCACCGAGTCCCGGCCGTCCCCGTTGACGAAACACGCCACGCCGGTCGGCAACTGGCAGCTCTCGAAGGACGGCACGCGCGCCTTCTTCCTCGCCCCGGACTCCATCGACACGCTCAACAAGAAGCGCCTCGAGGCGAAGTTCGACGTGCGCATCCGCAACGAGGACATCCCGCTCAACCACCTGTGGATGGTGGACATCGCCAGCGCGCAGGAAAAGCGCCTGACCCAGGGCGCGGAGTTCTCCGTCGAGGGGTTCTCCCTGTCCGATGACGGCCGCTTCGCCGGCGTGCGCGCCCTCCCCAACGATCGGTACCAGCGCACCATCACCGAGGCGAACAATTCCGGCGACCAGTACCTGCTCACCATCGCGACCGGCAACCTCGAGCGGCTGACGAACAACAAGATCATCGCGGAGAGCAACCTCTCCTTCTCGCCCGACGGGCGCACGATCGCCTTCAGCGCGCCGGATGACTTCACCTACTTCAAGGCGAACAAGGTCTACACTCGCGCCCTCGACGCGGTTGGTGGGCCATGGACCAAGCTGGGCGCCTCATACGATGGCGACGTGACCATCGGGTGGTGGAGCCAGGACGGCAAGACGATCTACTTCGGCGACGGCGTGAGGGCCACGAGCCAGCTCATGGCCCTCGATGTCGCGGCCAACACGGTCAAGCAGGTCACCGACTACAAGGCCTCCTTTGCCGCCGCGCGCGACCCCAACAACGGCAAGCTGCTCATCACCTACGCCGACCCGAAGACCCCGACAGTCCACTTCGTGGCCGACCGCATCGAGGACGCCGCGAATCGCTCGGCCTGGCGCCAGCTCACCAACGCCAACCCGCAGGTCGCCAACTTCCAGCTCGGCGAGGAAGAGGAGATCTGCTGGGCCTCCACCGACAAGAAGCAGACCTGCGGCATCCTCGTGAAGCCGGTGGGGTACCAGGAGGGCAAGCGCTACCCGCTCATCGTCGCCATTCACGGCGGCCCACAGTCCGCCGACATCCTGTCGTTCAACGGCGGGTACGGCGCACAGGCATATGCCGGCGACGGCTACATGGTCCTGAAGCCCAACTATCGCGGCTCGACCAACTACGGCGAGGCGCACAAGTGGGGCATCGTCAACGACTACTTCAAGAAGGGCTACGAAGACATCATGACGGGGGTCGACCAGCTGATCGCCAAGGGCATGGTTGACGGTGACAAGATGGGGGTCCTCGGCTGGAGCGCTGGCGGCCACTGGACCAACTGGATCATCACCCACAACACGCGCTTCAAGGCCGCGTCATCGGGCGCGGGGACCGTGAACTGGATCTCGATGTATGCGCAGTCGGACATGCAGCACGTCCGCATGCACTACCTCGGCAACAAGCTCCCGTACGAGGACTTCGAGCCCTACTGGAAGCAGTCCCCCATCCGCTACATCTCGGCCGTGAAGACCCCCACCATGATCCATGTCGTCGACGGCGACCCGCGCGTCCCGCGTCCGCAGAGCGACGAACTGCACATGGGTCTCAAGAAGATGGGAGTCCCCACCGAGTACTTCGTCTACCCG